>CAIKAS010000313.1 GCA_903825445.1 uncultured Acidobacteriia bacterium | reverse complement strand
TCTGGAACCAACGGAACGAATGGTGGAAAAGCAGAAGTTATTGAACAGCACCCAGAGCACCGGGACATCTAGTTCGACCGCCGTTGTTAGCGCACCAATGACCGACAGGAATCCGCCGTCACCCACAAGGCAGATTACCTTCCTGTCCGGAACGCCAATCTTGGCGCCAATCGCCGCAGCGGGAGAAAATCCCATCGTCGCCATACCGCCGGAGGTAATGAACGTTCCGGGCCTGGAACACTTCAGTTGCTGACCGGCCCCGTTCTTATTCCAACCGACATCTGTAACAAAGATCGCATCTTCAGGAGCCGCTTTCGAAAGCTCGCAAAGCAGTCTCGCCGGATGGATTGGCTTATCCTCATTCGTTTGTGAGGCAACCAGTTCCGCATCCCAGTCACGCTTCCGTCGCGCCAGTTCAGTCAGGCGAACCGACGCATTTGCGGCGAGCCGTTTTTCGCCGCGCAGACGCTCGATAAGTTCCCGTAAAGTATCTCTGGCGTCTCCGACGATCCCAACCTCCACGGGATAGATCTTGCCGATTTCCTGGGGATCGCTGTCAATCTGGATCAAGCGCGAAGGAGGAATAGAAAAGGTGTGGGCGGGATTCCAGGAACTACAGTCCGCTTCTCCAAAACCTGTGCCGATGGCAAGGATGACATCTGCCTCCTTCGCTGTCTCGTTGGCGACTCTTGTCCCCCAGATTCCAGTGGTCCCCAGTGCCAGCGGGTGCCGCTCCGGAAACGCGCCCTTTCCCATGAGCGTGGTCGCCACGGGAATCTCCATCAATTCCGCCAGTTGCTTCAGTTCATCGCATGCTTCCGACAGTAAAACGCCATTCCCCACAAAGATGACGGGTTTGGCCGCCGCCAGCAAAAGGCATGCAGCTTCATCGATTCCCGCATTGGCGCCCGCGGCACGTCCGTAGTTGGGGCGGCGCGCGACAGTAACTGCTTCTGCATCGATCTGCGCCGAGAATACATCCATCGGCACATCGATCAGAACTGCGCCGCTGCGACCCGTTTGGGCAACGTTCAAGGCCCTGGGCATCACGTCTTCCAGCAGCGCTACATCGTCCACCCGCCAAACACGCTTGCAAAATGGCCGGTAGATGTCGCCCTGCGACGCGTCCGCATGAAACCGGATTCCCTGATGCGGTTCGCGCGCGTGGTTATAGGCCGGCGTATTACCGCAAATCACCAGCATCGGCGTGCAATCTGCCGCGGCGGAGATCACACCGGTGATCGCGTTGGTCATGCCAGGCGAGAGATGTACGTTCACGACCGCCAGCTTATGCGTGACCCGAAAATATGCATCCGCCGCGTGCGCCGCCTGTTGCTCATGGCGGAACGATATATATTCGATCCCATGCTGAAAGCAGGCATCGATCAGGGCGTAGTTAGTATGTCCGCATTGTCCAAAAACCTTTGTTACTCCTTCTTGCTTCAGACATGCGGCTATAAACATCGCTCCGGTCATTGTTCTTCACTTTCTTCCTGACTGAGGACTCTGCGGAGCCTTTTCCAGGTTCACTGACGTAGGCGATTCTAGCAGCTTGGCTACCCTTGGGCAATCGCGTAACCGTAACGATAACGTGCTTTCTCTACGATACAGGACCCCTCGGCGGCTCCACTAGTTACGATGCAACCACAAGTAAACAATACCGTTCATGACCTTTAGCGCGTAACGGTTCGCCGCCTGAGCCTGCCATTGCCGGGTGCGAATCAACACGTTGCAGGCCGGGAAGTTGCGCGTTTCAAGCCTTACGACAATGGACGGTTACACGCTTGCCGCAGAATTAATGCGGGTGCTATTATCGCTCCAGCTAGACGTCAGCCAGCTCGCCAGACGCCGTTCTCCATGTTGATTCGCAGCAAGCTTTTCGTTCCCGGTTCCCGGCCTGAGCTGTTTGAAAAGGCCGCAGCCTCTGCCGCCGACGCCGTCTCGTTTGACCTCGAAGACGCGGTAGCGCCAATGCGCAAGGAAGAAGCGCGGGCGTCCGTGACTGCATTTCTGCGGGCGCGTTCCGCTAACTTAGGCAAGGTTGCCATCGTACGAGTGAATGCCCTCTCCACCTTTTGGTTTGCGCACGATATAGATGCGTTAGTCGGTCCCGGTCTCGATATCCTCAATCTCCCCAAGGTCGAATCCGCCAGCGATGTGCGCACAGCGATAGAAGCGATCGCTCGCGCCGAAGACGCCTGCGGTCTTGATCGGAGAATTCCGATTCTCGCCAATATCGAGACTCCCAGGGGCCTGCGTCTGGCTGCCGAAATCGCAACAGCGGACCCGCGGGTGATCGGCCTGCAAATTGGTTTTGCCGATCTGCTCCTGCCCCTGGGAATCGATCGTTCGCACGCCAACGCTCTCCAGTCCATTCGTCTCTCCGTCCGCCTCGCAGCCGGCGAAGCTGGCATTCCTGCGTACGACGCCGCCTTCCCTGACATAAGAAATCCGGAGTTATGCCGGGCAGAAGCGGAAGCTGCCAGAAGGCTCGGCTTCGCGGGCAAGAGCTGTATTCACCCCAGCCAGATCGCGATCGCCAATGAAGTATTTGCTCCTCGCGCCGATGAAAAGGAACACGCACGTAAGGTGCTTGCCGCCGCGCACGATGCGGCTGAGCAAGGCGTTCAGGCCTTTGTCGTCGATGGTCAGTTAATCGATGCTCCCATGATCGAAAATGCCCGCGCAGTTGCGGCGGCAGCGCGGGAGCCGAATGCCCTCTGATTCCCTTCCCCGGCAAACAACAGCGGGCCCGTTAAGCGGGATCAGGGTTTTGGATCTGAGTTCTTACGTCGCCGGGCCGTACGCCTGTTCGTTGTTGGCGGACCTCGGTGCCGAAGTGATCAAGATCGAGCCGCATACCGGCGACTCGCTCCGGCAATACCCCTCCACTCTGGATGCCGAATCGCGGGCGTTTCTCGGCACGAATCGCAGCAAGCGCGGCATCGCCCTCGATCTGAAGCGCGAAGAAGGACTCGCCGTATTCATGCGCCTGGTCGAGTCGGCGGATGTATTAGTTCACAATTTTCGACCCTCTGTACCCGCCCGCCTCGGCATCGATTACGAGCGATTAAAGACCCTAAATCCGCGTCTCATTTATTGCGCACTCACCGGCTACGGCGAGACAGGGCCAATGAAAGATAAAGCGGGTTACGATCAGGTCCTCCAGGCTTTCACCGGCATTTGCACGTTTCAGGGCGCAAGCCATCCAGGTCCGGAGATCGTCCTGGGCTCTGTGGTCGATTTCTACGCCGCTTCCCTTCTCGCGCATGGAACCACTGCCGCGCTCTTCCATCGCGAACGCACCGGTGAAGGCCAGTATGTTGGCCTTTCTCTGCTCGGAGCAGCCCTCGCCATGCAGTCGGGTCGTTTTATCTGGGCGAAGGGCGAAGACGCCAAGGTAAGCCGTGACCTGCGTTCGGGAGGAATCACGGGCATTCACCCCACCGGCGCAGGCGAACTCTACATCTCCGCCAATACCCCGCATTTCTGGCGTGCTCTTTGTTCCCTCGTCGGTCTGCCCGATCTGGCCAGCAATCCGAGATACGACACTGTCCGGAAGCGCGCCAAGTGCGCGGCTGAAATCGTACCTGCCATTCGCGAAGCCCTGAAATCGCGTACCGCGCGCGAGTGGGAAGAAATCTTCGGCGAACAGGTGCCCTGCTGCGCTGTCCGTCCGATCGAAGAAATGTTCGACCATCCGCAAGTCCTGGCCGAAGGGCTGGTCACTACCGTGGAACATCCACGACTCGGCAGTTATCGGGGCTTACGAAAGCCATTGAAATTCAGTCGGGCGCCCGGTCCGGAACCCTTTGCAGCACCAGCTCTGGGCCAGCACACCGATGAAATCCTCGCGAATGCCGGCTATACCGCCGTAGACATCGCACAACTGCGGAAACTCGGAGTGACCGGCGTTTAAACGATCTTACTTAGGGAGACGATTATGGCAAGAGCAGTAACGGAAGAAGAAAAGGCGTTAGCGCAGGGTCTGCTGGACAAAGCCCGTGCGGCGATGCGGAAGCTTGAGAGCTACGATCAGGCTGCGGTCGACAATCTTTGCCGGGGCGTTGCCTGGGCCACAGCCAACGAGAAAACGTTTGTCGATCTCACGCAGATGAGCGTGGATGAGAGCAAAATGGGAAGCGCCGAAGGCGGTCTCGCGCGGCGCTTCAAAATCATCGGCATTCTTCGCGACGCGCTTCGTCAAAAAAGCATCGGCGTCATAGAAGAGATTCCTGAGAAAGGGATCGTCAAGTACGCCAAGCCTGCAGGTGTGATCGCCGGCCTGCTGCCCGTCACTAACCCCGTGGTCACCATGGTCGCCATGGCGATCAACGCGCTCAAATGCCGTGACGCGGTCGTTTTTTCTCCGCATCCCGCCAGCAGGCGAACCGCTCTCGAAGCCACGCGCATTCTGCGTGCGGCGCTCCGTAAACAGGGCGCGCCCGAAGATGCGATCCAGTGCATCGAAAAGCCCAGCATCCCGCTAGCCCAGGAATTGATGTCCATTTGCGATCTGACCGTCGCGACTGGTGGCTCCGCCATGGTGAAGGCGGCGTATAGTTCCGGCAAGCCCGCTTATGGCGTGGGCGCAGGAAATGCCACCATGATCATCGACGAGACTGCCGATATCGCCGAAGCCGCTGCCAATACCCGGATCAGCAAGACCCACAACAACGGATCAGGCTGTTCCTGCGACGGAAATCTGGTTGTCGAAGATTCCATCTACGACCGTTTCCTGGAACAGTTGCAGCTGGAAGGTGGCTACCTTGCGTCGGAAGGAGACAAAGCGCGCCTGAAGGCCGTGATGTGGGATGCGGAACGGCACCGCACGCTGGAAACTGTCGCGCGCTCCGCAGCTGCCATTGCGGAACTCGCGGGAATCGCCCTGCCCGCTGGCAAGAAATTCATCATCGTCAAGGAAGACAAGATCGGCAATGAACACGTTTTCTCTGGCGAAAAACTCTCCCCCGTTCTCGCCATTTTCCGATATCGGGGTTTTGACACCGCACTGAACATGGTGGGGCAGATCTTTGAAGTGGGCGGCAAGGGTCATTCCTGCGGCATCTACACGTTCGATCCGGAACACATCCATCGCCTGGCCCTGATGGCGCCCGTCAGCCGCATCATGGTCCGGCAACCTCAGGTCAGAGGGAATGCCGGTTCATTTACCAACGGCATGCCGATGACCGCCAGTCTTGGCTGCGGCACCTGGGGCGGCAACATCACCAGCGAAAACATCGGCGTGAAGCATTTTATGAACGTCACCTGGGTGAGCCAGCCGATTCCCGAAGACAAACCCTCCGAGCAGGAGATTTTCGCGGAGTTCTTCAATAGCGAAATCTTTTGAAGACGCCCTGACCCCTGCAACAATGACCTGGATGTAACCGTAAAAAGACGCGTATCTCGTCCTCCTGGGCACAGAGTTGTTATAAACTGGCCACCATGAATAGACGCGTTTTCTTCCAGTCCAGCCTCGGTGCGGCCCTCGGCGCCCGGTTAGTGCCGCAGGCCGTGGCGCAAACTCCCGCTCCGGCCGCAACCAAAAAGCTGGTGGTGGATGCCTATTCGCGTCATCTCCAGTGGCTCAGAAAACCTGAGGAAGTCGCCGCCGCCGCTGCTGAAATGGGCTACGACGGACTCGATATCACCGTGGTCCCCTACCCCGGTCACGTGGATCCCGCGAAGGTAGCAACCGACCTGCCGCTCTACGTGAATGCGGCCCGCAAACAAGGCCTGCGCGTCACCACAATGCGGTGCACGATTACCGACGCCGACACGCCCAACGCTGAGGCAATGCTGCAGACTGCCTCGTCTCTCGGCCTGACCCACTATTGGGGCGGCACCTTCCGTTATGACCTGACCAAGCCGATCGCGGATCAGCTGGAGGCCCTGAAACCACGTATCGGCAAACTCATCCCGTTGCTGGAAAAATACAAGATGACCGCCATGTATCACACCTACTCGGGCAGCGGTTCGGTGGGCGCGGCGATCTGGGACCTGCTTTCAGTATTCAAGAACTTCGACCCAAAACGCGTCGGCTTTCACTACGACATCGGCCATATGACGGATGCCGGTTTCGCCAGTTGGGATTTGAATTTGCGCGCGGCGTCGGCTTACATCGCTGGCGTGTCCGTTAAGGATTCAGTCATAGAGTTGAACCTCCCCGTCTCAGGTGGCGGCCCATTCACAGGCGCGCCCGGTTCTCTTGGTGGACGAGGTGGTGGACCTGGCGGTCCAGGAGGAGGTCGCGGAGCATCGGGTGGACCCGGTGGCCCAGGTGGTGGCTTCCCAGGTGGTGCTCCGGGCGGTGGCTTCCCCGGCGGTGGTGCTCCAGGCGCCGCACCCGGTGCCGGCATTGCCGCAGGTGGACCTCCCGGCGGTCGTGGTGGCAGAGGCGGAAGTGGCGGCGGACGCGGCGGGGGCGCTGGTGCGCCTGCAGGCGGCGGAGGTCGCGGTGGTGCGGCCGGAGGTGGACGTGGCGGCGGAGGTGCCGCAAACCCCTGGCGCATTCGTCAGGTGCCGCTCGGCGAAGGTATCGACAACTTGCCGTTGCTCGCCTCAATCCTTCTCGACATGGGCTTCAGTGGCCCACTCGAGATTCAGGCCGAATACCCCAACGGTGGCGCCAACAACGCCGCCGACACCATCACTTTGCCGCGCGCGCAGGTGTTGGGCGCCATGAAAAGAGATCTCCTGGTTCTGCGTGCAGCCTTCGCTCAATCCGGCTGGACTGTCTGATGCCGCGGTGCAGATGATGGAAATGACGCGTCGCAGTCTGCTCGGCGGAGCCATCGGTCTGGCGGCCCCGACCGTAATGAAGAGCGCGACCGCCAGGATGCCTCTCGGCGCCAACGTCATCCTGCCCGGCGTGGCCGCCGTCTACACAATTGCCGGTCAGGCTGGCTACCGCGAAACTGACGATCCCGCCGTCCTTGCACACGAGCACATTCGCCTCGGCTACACTGCCGCGTTTTGCCCCGATTGCAAACCCGGTGACACCGCCCGCGTCAGCGCCATCCGAAAAGCTTTCGCCGGCGCCGGAGTTTTGATCGCCGAAGTTGGCGCCTGGCGTAACATGATGACGCCCGATCCCGCCGCGCGCAAAGCCAACCTCGAATACGTCATCCAGCAACTCCAGCTTGCCGACGAGCTCGGCGTAAAATGCTGCGTCGATATCGCTGGCTCCTTCGACGCCACCACTCTCTCCGGACCCCATCCGAAGAACCTCTCCAAGGAGTTCTTTGACGGGACCGTCGAAAACTGCCGCAAAATCCTCGACACCGTAAAGCCCAAAGTGGCAAAATTCTCCATCGAGATGAAAGCCTGGGACGTCCCCGATGGCCCAGATTCCTATCTCGACCTCTTACATGCCATTGACCGACCCACCTTCGGCGTCCACATCGACATTTGCAACATCGTCAATTCGCCCGCCCGCTACTACAACAACACCGCCCTGATCAAAGAAACTTTCCAGAAGCTGGGCAAATGGGTGCTCTCCTGCCACGCCAAAGATCTGCGTTGGACCCCTCAGGTAAATGTGAATTTCACCGAAGTGCCTGCCGGGCAAGGCGGCATCCCGGGGCAGCCAGGGACCGGCATCGACTATCACGCCTACATCACCGAAGTGAGCAAGGCAGGCGTTCCCCTCATGCAGGAACACTGGAACACCAACGAAGAGTTTCAGCTGGGCGCTCAATATATTCGTAAGGTCGCGTCGGAATTAGGCGTACCCGTTTAACCTCTCCGCTCATTTTTTTTAAGGATGAACTATGAATAGATCCCGTTATCTCGCTTTCGCCGCGTTAGCCGGAAGCCTGTCGCTTTTCCCCTTAGTCGCTCAGATAGTTGAAAAGGCAATCCCCGGAGATCCCGTCGCAATTGACACTGGCTCCGTGTCGGGCATGGTCCTGCCCTCCGGCGTCAAAGCCTATTTCGGGATCCCCTTCGCCGCACCGCCTGTGCGCGAAAATCGCTGGCGCGAGCCGCAGCCGGTCAAGCCATGGAAGGGCGTCTACCACGCCGACCGCAAAATGCCGGAGTGCATCCAGGTCCTCCGCGCCCACAACATTAATCACTACTTTGGCGAAGAACCGACGAGCGAAGATTGCCTCTATCTCAACGTCTGGGCACCCGCCACCGCCAAGCCCGGCGCTAATCTGCCGGTAATAGTTTTCATCTACGGCGGCGGCTCCACCATCGGTTCCAGCGGCATGGCGATCTACGGAGGCGACGGCGTTGCCAGGCGCGGTGCCATCTTCGTCAACTTCAACTACCGCCTGGGCGCACTCGGCTTCCTCGCTCATCCGGAACTGACGGCCGAGTCAGTCCATCACCAGTCCGGCAACTACGCCTATCTCGATCAGGTCGCCGCGCTGCAGTGGATCCAGCGTAATATCGCAAAGTTCGGCGGCGACCCCTCGAAAGTAGTGATATCAGGCCAGTCCGCCGGCGCCGGTTCTGTCTCGCTGCTGCAGAACAGCCCCCTCGCCAAAGGCCTTTTCCGAGGCGTGATCGCCATGAGTGGTGGCGCGTGGGGCTCAGGAGGCCAGATGGGAGATCTTGCCACCGCTGAAAAAACCGGCCTCCAGGTTCAACAGGCGCTCAAGGCGAAATCGCTCGAAGAGATGCGCCAGATTCCCGCCGATAGAATTCTCGCCCTCCAGGAAGACTGCCAGTTGGGCTGTGCCGGATCCATTCGGATCGGAGGCGGTAACGTGGATGGCTACTTCATGCCGAAAACACCGGCGCAGATCTTCGCCGCGCATGAGCAAAACGATGTACCGGCAATCGTCGGTTTCACGCATGACGAAAGCAGCAACGCCCTGCGCACCGCAAAGAATCTCGACGAATACAAAGCTGCCGC
>CAIKAS010000312.1 GCA_903825445.1 uncultured Acidobacteriia bacterium | reverse complement strand
CGTGAAGGACCTGAAACTAGGCGACCTTGCCGGACGCCTCGCGCTGTGGGTAGGCCCGGGCACAGAGGCCTGGTTTGCAAACCTTAAAGTGACGCGCGTACCGTAGCGCTGCTCATTTCTCTGCATACCAGACGAAAAACAGACCATCCGGCTTCTCGTCGTCCCAATACGAAATTGGCTCGCTCCGAACTATCCTGCAATAGCAGGAAAGCAGGTTCTCCAGTTCCCGCCGGCTGAACCAGCGTTCCCAGGCAGGCGTTTTCAGCCTTCCCCATTGCTCTGCGTTCTTGTCGATGATCGCGAGCTTCCCGCCGGGGCGCAGAATGCGGCACATTTCGACAACGGCGAGTTCGATGTCTACGGCGTGTTCGAGCGATTCGGTGGCGTACACGCCGTCGAAAGACGAATCGGCAAACGGGAGTTCGGTCATGATGCCGGAGACCTTGCCTATTCCGGGTGGGACACAGTTCAGCATCCGCTCTGAGATATCGAAGCCCGTCACACGTGCAGCGTTATTCTGTTCCAGAAGAACCCGCGCATAGCGACCTTTGCCGCAGCCGACATCCAGCAGGCGTTTGTTTCCGATCGGCGCAAAGAAACGCAGCAGAACCTGAACGTGCAAAATGCGCGGATCGATAGTAGAGGGGAAGTGTTCCTCGTCACTGGCTGCTTCGTCGAAACTCTGTCGAATCTCGCGGCGAAGTTGTGGATCGAGAGACAGCGCAACGGGCCGTACGGATCGCCGGAATATACGGGAGAGATTCACTTGTCTGAAGACCCGAGGGCAGAAAAGCGCCCGCCCCCGGGCTTGTTATTCGATCTGGCGCGTTAAGCGTGCGTCAGAAAAACGGGCAGGTCCATCTTGCCGGTGTAGCTGGGCCGATAACGCTGCGTATCGTACATCTTCGCGACATCTACTGCCCGGGGTCCAAGCTTCGGATCGGGAATCGGCACGGCCGCGTATTTCCCGCCGTTGATGGCCGTCATTACGCCCTTGCCGCCCTTCGCAATAATGTCGATGGCCATCCCGCCGAAAGTGTTGGCGACCATGCGATCCACAAAATCGGGAGCGCCACTGCGCAGATCGTAGGTCAGATCGCTCACGATGGTCTCCTCGCCGCGCTTCTGGATGTATTCATTGAGCACTTCCGCAATATTAGCCTTCTTGCGGTGTCCGAACGCATCGGCTTGCCCATACTCCTGCACCTGGTAGCCTTCCCACTCGGCGCCTTCAGAAAGCAGGACCAGCGAGTACGAACTTGAATTGTTGCGCTTGTCCTCAAGCACGAGTTCGATCAGCCTGTCGCGATCCACCTTAAATTCCGGGATGCAGCAACGAATGTTGGTTACATAAGCGGTGTACAGCGCCGTGTACCCGGCATCGCGACCGAAGATGCGGAAGATGCCGACGCGTTCGTGCGACCCAACGGTGGCACGCTGCCGATCGAGAGCATCCATCGCGCGGTTGACGGCGGTGGAAAAGCCGATGCAGTATTCCGTGTTGCGGACATCGTTGTCCATCGTCTTGGGAACACAAATGACCTTGACGCCCTGCTTGTCGAGATGGGCCGCATAGCTCAGGGTGTCGTCGCCGCCGATGGCGACGAGGTAATCGAGACCGAGCTTCTCGATGTTCTTCAGCACGCGCGGAGTCATGTCATAGACGGTTGACGTTACGCCCTTCTTGGTATTTTCCGATGCCTGGAAAGTCTCTCCCGAGAGAAATTCCGGGACCTTTTTCATTTTGAGTGGATTGGTGCGGGAACTGTGCAGCCATGTGCCGCCAGTGCGATCGATAGTACGGGTATTCTCGCGATTCAGAGGGCGAACGTAGCGTGCCACGCTGGCCGGGTCATCCCAATTGAGATGCGTCAGGCCTTCCCAGCCCCGTCGGATGCCGGTAACTTCCGCGCCGATCGATCCGCCGCTGTACACAACTGTCTTGATAACGCCATTCAGGCCGGGAACGTCGCCGCCGCCGGTCAAAATGCCAATTTTTTTTGCGCTCATGATTGCTCCAGGTAAAGGGTGAACCATTATTGTAATGGTTCGGTTTCCGTGAAGCGAATGACACGCTGAGCGGTTGCGGTGAATGCCCCGGGGCGTACACCGCAACCGAATGAAAAGCCTAAACTACCAGCGAGGCTCGCGACGTCGATTGTCTCCACCGCCGCCACCACCACGATTGCCGCCGCCACCGCCAAACCGATTGCCACCACCGCCACCGCCGCCGGAGCGCGGTTCGCGCGGGCGGGCTTCGTTGACCGTGAGATTGCGACCGTCCAGTTGGGAACCATTGAGAGCTTCAATCGCGCGGTCAGCGCCTGCATCGTCCGCCATTTCCACGAAGCCGAAACCCCGTGACTTTCCAGTATCGCGGTCCTTGACCAACTGGGCACGTTCCACTTGTCCATAGGCCGAAAAGGCCGCTTCCAGATCCTGTTCTGTTGTCTGGAACGAGAGGTTCCCGACGTATATATTCTTCATGGTCTTAATCGATCATCCTGTGCTGCCTTATGGCAGGCTCGCTGCCGGGGAGGCAGGTTTATCCTCTGCCGTGAGGCAGATCTATCCTTTGTGGAGCTAACGTCGGCCGGAGATGGAATCAAGGCGGGCAAGTAAGCAGTCAGTGGCTTCAGACAGCCACAAGGACATGTTAGCGCGTTTTGGGGCATAATGTACCCCCCTAATTTACTCGGTTGCAGACCTTTTTGCGAGTTCGCCAATGATGGGCAGAACGTAGGTTTCCTCGTGGCTGGCCTTGATTATCATGAAGATAGAGACCGCGAGCAGAATGCCTTCGAGCAGGTGGTCGAAGCGGACAAACCGGTCCGGTCCAACATCGATAACGGGGCCGACCCACTTCAGCAGGAGCCAGGCAGCAAACAGATAGAGTCCCTGAAAGGCGTGAAAACGGACGTTATGGTCGTTCTTAAACTTACGCGAGGCGAGGACGATCACCGCTGGAATCCACCCTACGGTCGGAATGTAGCAGAGAATTGCGGCGGCACGGGGCGACAGGCCCGCGAGAGGGTCTGGCGCGGGGCCTGACGGGATTGGGCCGGGGGCGGGAGCGGCTGTAGTCTGCCGCGCTCCGCAGTTCCCGCAGAAGGCGGCGGTCCCGGTGACTTCGCGTCCGCACTGTGTACAAAAAGGCATGACTATCTAAGACTACGTTATGCCATAGACATTTGTTCCGCAACAGAGCGCGGCTGGCTCAGAAGAACAAGTACTTACGCCACTGCTCTTCGCCTTTGCCCAACAGTCGCATCAAGTGCCGACTGGTGTGGAGACTAAAGGGCTTCGGCTGGCGCGCCAGTTTCATGCCCGCTTCCTCGGGCGTGCGACTGCCCTTTTTGTTATTGCACGGATGACAGCAGGCTACGAGGTTTTCCCACGCCGATTCCCCCGCCCGCGAGCGAGGAATCACGTGGTCCAGCGTCAGTTCCCCCGCCGGCATGAGTTTGGCGCAATACTGACACGTGTAGCGGTCCCGCATCATGATGTTCTTCCGCGAGAGCGCCCGGGTCTGGTGAGGGATGCGCCGGTATTCCAGCAGCCGGATCACACTCGGTACGCGCAGGGAACGGCGCGTGGAATGAACCGCATGTCCCGACGTTTCTTCGGCCGAAGCGACGCCCTTCAGCACGAGAACGAGCGCACGCCGCGCCGCGCAAATGTTGATCGGCTCGTAACTGGCATTCAGAACAAGCACGGGCTTCTGAAGTCTGGTGGTTGCCTGAGTCATCTTCCTTAAACTCTCCATTCCTGGGTCGCGCTCCTTATCAAGTAGTCCGGTGGGTATGATTCCGTCAGATTGTTCAGATTTTTAAGGTCTCCAGCGCCGGTCCGCGCGGGCAAGTGTCAGCAGCGACACGGTCTCCGCACCCGCTTTTTTCAGCGCCAGGGCACAGGCGCTGGCCGTTGCCCCGGTTGTAAATACGTCGTCGATCAGAAGAATTTTTTTGCCAGTTAAATCTATGCCAGTGCGCGGCTGAAATGCTCCCGCCATATTGCGGCGACGGCCTGCGCTGGTGAGTCCGGCCTGGGTCGCGGTCGGCTTCGCGCGGCGCAACGCGTTCAGGATCGGAACTTGCCGATGCTCGGAAATTCCACGTGCCAGCAGCTCGGCCTGGTTAAAGCCGCGTCGCCAGCGCCGCCGCCAGTGCAGGGGCACCGGAACGATGAAGTCGTATCTTTCGTCGATCGACAATGCACGGTTCATCAGCAGGGAAAGCCCGGGCGCCAGCGGACGCATGCCGGAATACTTCAGCAGATGAATCAGGCTGCGCAACGCGCCATCGTAAAAACCGAAGCTCGCCGCACGGTCAAAACCGCGCAGGCCGGATCGGCAGAGCGCACAGACGCCACGGGCGTCGAGGGGAAAGCTGTTCTGGAACGGCGCGTTGCAGGAGGCACAAAAGTAATCGGCTTCGAGCGGAGCTGGAGCATTCCGACAGTCGCGGCAGACCGGAACTCTCGTGAAACCTACAAGCGGGGTCTCGCAAATGCGGCAATCGGCGGGGAAAACAAGCGAAAAAAATCCGTGGGGGATCGCCCGGATCGTGGAAGCGGCCGTTCTGGTTAGCAGACTAACCGAGAAGGCGCACCTCCCATGGAAGGACAGTGCTCTGCGTTACTTTCCGGCAGTACGGATACTGGCCGGACTGCGAGAGTGCGGATGATCGGCGATTGGAGTGCGGTGTAACCCATACCCATCAGACCCTTCCAATCTACTAGTTTACGGAGCGGGACTGCGGATTGTCAAATCACTGGAACAGGCTCATCCCCATCTTCGCCGCTACATAAAGCACCCACAACCCGCCGACCGCACCCAATCCAGCCGCGAATCCCGCTTTGGTCAGTTTCGAAAATCCAAAGCTCAGCAGCCCGATTTCGATAAAACTCAGCAGGTCGAGCGACGTGAACAACGAGTAAACGCCCTTCGACGTCTCCGATTTATTCACAAAGGCAGCCACGTTGGTCGCCAGAAGGTTGTTGATGTCAAGCGCGGTCTTATCCGGCGCAGCGGCCATGACCAGCGCCGTCATAAGAACTGTCACCAGGAAATACGGAAAAAACGAGATATTCACCATTGCCAGCATGCTGCCGAACTTGGGCGACCGGCTGGTCATCATGCCGAAGGCGAAGAGAGCCCCCGCCACTACCAACATGGAAATGGGAGTAAAGACGGCCACAGCCGCATAGGTCGCGTAAGTAGCGAATGGCGTCGTCGCCTGTTCCATCGCCTTCTGCATCTGCTCGGGATTCATGCTGGACGAGGCCATTCGCTGGCGCATGATCAGATCCATACCCATTACGTGAACTGTGAACACGGTCGAGGCCACAAGCAGAATTGTATTGGCGATGAGCGGCACCACCCAGGCGGCGCGCCTTTCAGGGAGTTCCGCGAAAAGCTTGCCGGGCTGGAAAAACACTTCGATAAGAGATTTCATCGCTTTGCCGATCGCCTCGCCGATCACTTTGCGGATCATGGGAATTCTATCACCCAACGTTGCTAAACTGAAGGCGCAGCCGAACCATGATCATGGCGGAACTTGAGATCAGGCCGACAGCGGGGATGCGTGCGCGAATCTCGGGAGTTATCCTGATTTCCGGCACGATCGTGGGCGCGATCGTCTGGCTCCTGACGGGCGGCGGAGTCGGATTATTCGCCCAGAAGGTGGATTTGAAGACCTATCTGCCAGACGCGACAGGACTCGCTCCAAACGCCGCCGTTCGCCTGGACGGCATTCAGGTTGGCGCCGTAAAGCGCATTGCGATCTCCGGCTATCTGGACCGACAGCGTGCAGTTCGCGTGGATCTCCGTGTAGACCGCAGCTATCTTTCGAAAATCCCCGCTGATTCTCTCACCAGCATCGATTCGGAGACGATGATTGGCGACAAATATGTCGATATCGCTCCCGGTAAGAGCGCTGCCATCGTCGGCGACGGCGCTGAGTTGACAAGTGAACCACTGGAAACAGCCGCAGATAAAGCGGATTTGCTGTACGGCCTGCAGGACAGTTTGCACAAGGTGGATTCGATGCTGACCCAGCTTGCATCTCCCGATAATCCTGTTGGCCACTACATGATTGGCGAGGAAGAATACGACAAAGCGCTGAGCAGCCTGGTCGTGTTCGAGAGAGACATGCGAAAACTCGTGGGCAACGATACCACGGCCGGCGCCATGGTGTTTACCAGCAGCCTCTACGAAAAGATGCAGAAACCGCTGCGCGATTTCGACGGGACGCTGCAGTCGATTCAGCGCGGCGAAGGCACCGCAGGCCATCTCTTTGCGAGCGACGAGCAATACAGCAACATTCTTGCCGAACTGCGCGATCTCCGGAAAACCATTGCGGACTTTCGCGCCGGGATGGACAAATCCGGTCCGGGCCTCCGCGATGAGGCCACTTATGACAAGGTTCGACGCATGCTGGCGTCCACCGATGCCGCTCTGGCGGCGCTCAACCGGGGCGACGGCGGTGCGGGCGAATTGCTGAACAGCCCACAGCTCTACGAATCCCTGGTGGGTTCCCTACAGGAATTGCAGGATCTGGTGCATGATTTCGGCACCCACCCCAAGAAGTATCTGCGGACGAAGTTGTTCTGAGCATGTGGACATTGCGGAAGACGGGGTGGGAGTCCGCAGCGCGCAGTTGTGAGAGATTCGGGTCAATGCATAGCTCGCTGGTATCTTCGTATTTATGCGCGAAAATTCTGTCAAGAGAGCATTGAAAGAAGGTAAGTTCCAGCTGGGATGCGGATTCGGGAATTTTCGGTCCGCCGAGATTCCAAGATTGCTGGCTGCAGCCGGATTCCAGTGGGCTTTTATTGATACCGAACATGGCAATTTCGATCTTGAAACCGTGTGCGATATCTGCCGCGTTTCCCATCTGATCAACTTTTGCCCAATCGTTCGGGTAGCCGATTTCCAGTATTCGCTGGTGGCACGCGCGCTCGATAACGGAGCGGGCGGTATCGTTTTCCCGCGCACTGAAGATCCGAAACAGCTGGAAACGGCGATCTCCTGGACCTGGTATCCGCCGACCGGGGCGCGCGGCTTCGGACTTGCCCCCTGCAACCTGGATTACGAATCGCTGACTTTTACCCAGATGACAGATCACTACAACGCGAACCTCATGCGCGTTGTCCAAATCGAGAGTGTCCGTGCCATAGCCGCGCTCGATGAAATTCTCAGCGTGAAGGGGTTCGACACGATCATGATCGGGCCTGCGGACCTTTCGATCTCGCTCGGCGTACCAGGCGACATGGATCATCCGAAAATGGTCGGGGCGGTCGAGACAATTCGCGATGCCTGTTTGCGTCATGGAATCGTGCCGGGCATCCATACGCGCTCCTCCGCGATGGCCCGCTTTTGGAAGGACCGAGGCATGCTATTTGTCGGCTGCTCGAACGACCTCGCCATGTTGCTCGAACGAGCGTCGGAAAACGCACGCGCGATTTTTAAGGATTAGTCCCCTGTACCGCAGTTCCAAATTGGCGGCCAACACCATCTGCCTGGTAACCCTCGCAGCAGTAGCTGCGTTTGCCGCGACGGCTGCCTGGTACCACATCTCTGCCGAGTCTCTTCGCACGAATATCAACTGGCTGGCAGCGGACGAGCGGCAGGGCCGACTGACCCCGTCGCCGGGGCTCGAAGCTTCCGCCGATTACATCGCGGGGCAGTTCCGGCAGGCCGGACTCTCCGCAGGCGGTGACGGCGGAACATTTTTTCAGACTGCGCCGTTCACTCAAATTACGCAAGACCTCAAAGAGTTCCGCCTCAGGCTGGAAGCTGGCGGCCGAGCGGTGAACGTGCGCGGCGAGAGCGTCGAAGCAGATGCCATCACGGCACTCGACTACCAAGCCACACCTGTCGTCCGCCTGCCGCAGTCCGGACCCTTGCCTGTCATATCCGGACGCATCGCCCTCGGTGATGAATCCTGGGCCGGCGAGGCCGCACTGGATATTCTGGCGTTGCAGAAGCCCGCACTGATTGTGCTTGTACTCGACGGCGGACCGCCGGGCCCAACCAACCCGACGCTGGCGGAAGCGGGTAACCCCGTTCCTCCAGTCATTCGCGTCTACAGCAGGGCAGCTGCGGACCTCCTGTCGCACCGCACTGAAATCAAACTGACGCTTCACGTGTCAGCGCCTGCACGGGAAGATGTCAGACTCCGCAATGTGGCGGGCATCCTGCGCGGCTCAGACCCAGCTGTGCGAGATCGTTTCGTCATTCTCTCCGCACACTACGATCATCTCGGAGTGAAGTCGCCCGGTCCAGGCAATCGCATTTATCACGGCGCGAACGATAATGCGAGTGGCGTCGCGTCGCTCATTGAGATCGGTAAGGCGCTCAACTTCGCCACACACCCGCGCCGCAGCATACTGTTTCTCGCCGTGTTCGGCGAGGAGGAAGGGCTACTCGGATCCGGTTATTACGTGCGTCACCCGCTTATCCCGCTCGCCCACACGGTTGCCGATATGAACCTGGAGCAGTTGGGCCGGACCGATTCAAGCGATGGACCCGAAATCGCACGCTTCACCATCAGCGGACCTTCGTATTCGAATCTCGCGCAGATGATGGAAGCCGGGACGCGAAACGCAGGCGTAGTGCTCTACCGCAAAGAAAACGGCGACGATTATTTCGACCGCAGCGACAACTATTCCTTCGCGGCGTCTGGCATCGTGGCCCACACTTTAACGGTTGCTTTCGAGTTTCCCGACTATCACGAGGTGAGTGACGAAGCCGCGAAGATCGATTATGGGAATCTCGCCCGGGTCGATCGCGGCATTGCCGCGGCCCTCTCCGCAATAGCGGACGCGGCAAGCGTGCCAAGGTGGTCTGACACGAAGGCCACCCGTCCGTTCCGCGATGCGGCGGTAAAGCAGTCCAGGTAAACTACAACAGTCCGTGTTTTCGCATCTTGTACCGCAACGCATCGCGCCCGATGCGTAACGCACGCGCGGCCTGCGACTGGTTCCCGTTCGCACGAGAGAGTGCTTCCGCGATCAGATGTTTCTCGTGCTCTTCGAAAGTCTCGCTGTCAACCGCAGCCGCCGTAACCTGTGACTGCGTCGACGGTCCATTCCGCACGGGGAAACGAAGATACTCCGGCAAGTCCTGTACATCCACCATGCTCGCCTGCGCCATCATGCACCCGTGGCCCAGAACGTTTTCAAGTTCCCGAACATTACCTGGCCAGCTATGCCGCGCCATCACAATATGGGCCCGATGCGTGAGTCCCCGCAACTCCTTCCGGAACTGTGCGGCGAAGCGCTCCACGAAGAAGCGAATCAACAGCGGCAGATCTTCGGGCCTGTCCTTCAGAGCGGGAACGTGCACTTCCACCATTGAAAGCCGATAATAAAGATCTTCTCTAAACAACTTATCTGCGATGGCGCCCCGAAGGTCGCGGTGGGTGGCAGCGATCACATGAACGTCTACCCGTCTGGGTGTTAATGAGCCGACGCGCAGTACTTCCTGATTTTGGAGAGTACGAAGCAATTTGGCTTGCGTGCCAAGTGGCATATCCCCAATTTCGTCCAGGAAAATCGTGCCCCGGTCCGCGTACTCGAACAGACCCATCTTGTCCTGCGCCGCACCGGTAAATGAACCTCGAACATGGCCGAACAGTTCGCTCTCAAACAGAGTTTCCACCACCGCAGAACAATTCAGCACCACGAAACGACCGTTTGATACGGGGCTTAGATTGTGGAGTGCCTTTGCTGCGAGTTCTTTACCGGTACCAGTCTCGCCAGTCACCAAAACTGTGCGGAAGTGAGGCGCAACCCTGCGTATCCGCGAGAACATTTCCACCATTGCGGGGCTGCGTCCCACCATGTCTTCAAACTTCGCGTTGGCCAGCATCTCGTTTTCAAGCTGGCTGGCTCGCTGGCGGCGCTGGGCCTCCTCCACCAGGCGGTTCATTCGCTCGCGCAAAGCTGTGATTGAAACCGGCTTGTTGAGATAGTCCGACGCCCCCTTTCGAATTGCCTCCACGGCGGATTCGCTCGTGTAGTGAGCCGTCATCAGCACCACGTCGATGGCAGGATCGAATTCCACCACGCGCTCCAAAACTTCCAGACCGGAAATCCCCGGCATCACCAGATCGGTGAGCACGATCTGCGGATGCTCGCGAAAAATAATGTCCAGTCCTTCTTCCGGATCGTTGGCTGTGAATATGGCGAGCCCTTCGCGCTGCAGGGCGGTGGAAAGAAGCTCCAGGCTGCCGGTGTTGTCGTCGATAATGACCAAAGTAACGATCGGCGATGGCAATATGGGTGTGCTCATGGGTTATTCTCCAGTAATCGTGCTACCTCGCGCCTCAGCAGCGCCATATTGACGGGCTTGCTGATGTATTCAGAAAAACCGGCCGCGATCACGCTGTCCCTGTCACCTGCCATCGCGCTCGCGGTCAGCGCAATAACTGGAATTCTGGAATAAGCAGGGTGCGCTCGCAGTTGCCGGAGTACCCCAAAGCCATCCAGTCTCGGCATGTGGATGTCCAATATCACCAGGTCCACCTCATGTTCGTTCATTTGCGTCAACGCATCTTCGCCATCTGCAGCAGCCACCACACGGTAACCCGCGGCGCGCAGCACAATCGTTAGAAGCTCCCGGCTGGCGTCCCGGTCTTCGGCTACCAGGATGGTCTTCATCGCCCTGAGGTCGGCACTCCAATCTTGCCGAACCTCTCCGGACAATGCTCCCGGAGCGCCCGAATCAGGGCCTCTTTCTTGATGGGCTTTCTCAAATACGCCGCAGCGCCATGTGCCATTGCCGCCTGACCTTCATCCAGCACGGATACCACCAAAACCGGAATACCTGCCGTATCCGGAGACAGGCGCAAGTCTCTCAGGACGTTCCAGCCAGTGCCGCCTGGCAGCAGAAGATCGAGAGTGATCGCATCGGGCCTCAGTTCCCTGGCCCTGGCCACACCCTCCCTTGCATTTCTTGCCATCTCCACTCGTATGCCAAGCGGTTGCAAATAGCTTTGCATCAGTTCGCGCGCGGCCGGTTCGTCTTCGATGGTGAGCACTACCGGCTGGTCTGTTCGCGCCTGGCGGCTCACCGGCAGCGTGAAAATGAACCGACTGCCTTTGCCTTTTTCGCTTTCGAGGTTAATCGTGCCGCCGTGCATTTCCACCAGCCGCTTGACAATCGCGAGCCCCAGACCTGTTCCTTCCCGCACGCCACGCGTCGTCGCTGCCACTTGCCTGAACGTGTCGAACACGGCATCCCGGTCTTCCATGGCGATTCCAATCCCCGTATCGCCAACGGAAAAGCAAACCAGATCTTCCGGCGCCGCTTCACGTTCAATCCAGACATTACCGTGCTCGGGAGTGAACTTTACCGCATTGCTCAGCAGGTTATTGAGGATTTCGCGGAAACGTACACGGTCAGCGAATACCGGCAACGGCCCACGAATCCGGTTTGCGGTCACAATGTGCTTGGCTTCCGCCATGGGATGAATTGCGCCCAGCGCATCTTCGATGACCTCTACCGAATCGAAAGGCTCCAACTGCAATTCCAGACGCCCGGCTTCAATCTTGCTCAAATCGAGAACATCGTTGATGAGTTCCAAAAGATGCAGCGCGTCCTGATGGACGTGGCGCACAAAGCGGCTCTGCTTCTCGTTCAACGTTCCTTCCACGCCCTCGGCCAGCAACTCGCTGAAACCAATGATCGTGTGCAGGGGCGTACGCAATTCATGGCTCATACTGGCCAAAAACTCACTCTTCAGCTGGTTGGCGCGCTCTACTTCCTTGTTGCGCTGTTCCAACTGAAGATTGGCGGCACGGATCTTTTCCTCCGCTACGCGCTGCATCGTGACGTCGCGAATGATCGCGGTGACGCGGAAGCTCTTGCCTGATTTCACCGGGCTCAGACTGATCTCAACCGGAAACTCGGATCCGTCCTTGCGCACAGCCACCAACGTCAGGCCGTGTCCCATGGGGCGCGTCTGGGGGTTGGACCAGTAAGCCGCCCGATGCGCCGCATGGCGACCGGAGGCTGCTGCGGGAATGAGCGAATCTACGTTGATTCCCAGCAGTTCTTCTCGCGAATAGCCGAACAGCTTCTCAGTGACCGCGTTGAGCAGAACAATGCGTCCTTGCTTGTCTACTTCGATGATCGCGTCCGGCGCGGCTTCCAAAAGTTCACGGAAGCGATCTTCACCCGCTTCCCGTACGGATACACGTGGGGTCGCGGCCAAGTGCGCTTCGTTCGTCCCTTCGACCGGCTCTTTCTCTTCTTCCACTGGTCTCCCAATTACTGCGAGCATCCATCCATTCGGATTCCGCGACGCGATGCGAATCTCCACATCGACGGCGGACTTCCCGCCAGGACGCGGAATGACGCACTTTCGTTCAGTAGGGTGCTGCAATGCGCGTTCCACATTGAAGTCGAAAGGGAGTGGAAGGCCAAATACCTGGTCGGAGGTCCAGCCAAGAAGACGCTCAGCAGCAAGATTCCACACGTCAACGGTGCCTTGCGGACTAATGCCAATCAGCGCGACTGGTGCGCTGAAAACCACAGCACGCAGCTTGTGCTCATCAAAATCGGGTAAGGTTGCCAAGTAAGAGGATAGCGCGTTTTGCGCCTTTTGACGCAGCAGCCGCGCTTAATCGCACATGTGGCTCCAGTTAATCGCCGGTGAAATACTCGCCCGGGACAATGGGCCGCGTCCGGGGTAAGCGTCCCAACATGGCACATATCCCCACGGCGATCAGTGCGGTGGTGTAGGCACCGAACTTTATAAAATCAGCGGCACGTCCCGGCGTCAGCACTTTCCACAGGATCAGTTCCAGCGTCTGGGCCAGCGTTACCGCCCACACCGACCCATAGAAATACCGCCGTTCCGTGCCTTCGCCTTTTGTCGACTTCCGAACACGCGGCAGAATCCCCAATGCCCCCAGCAGCAACACTATACCGTAAACGGGAAAGTAGCCGATATCGTAAATCTGCTTCATATGCCAGACGCCTGTGACGGCGGCGTAGGCGAGTCCGGTGAAATTGAGCAATGCGAACGTCACCACATCGCTCCACGCGAAGGTGTAGCAGACCTTTCGGTATAGCGGATTCGGCCTGTCTTCGGTAAAACGCAGGATGTACGGCGCTGGCTCGACGCCAGGCAGTTTTCCGCGTATCCCGGCAATTCCAGTACCCACAAGTACGCAGAGCAGCCATGTGAAGTTGCCGCGGCTGAAACCGTGCGCGAACAGATCGAACGTCAGAGGTCCAGGGGCCAGAAAGAAGACCCAGATCCAGATTGGCCAGTGCGAAACGCGATAGATCTTCTTGTTGAAGGTCCGAATCTTAATGTGCTGACCTTCATATTGAACCTGGACGGGGAGAGGCATCTGCTTCTTTTTGAGTTTAGCGTGGAGGTGAAAGGCCGTTAAACCGGCCGCTAAACTAAATGACGTGCCCACCGTCACCGATCTCGTTTCCGCCCTCCGCGGCCGTCGCACCATTGATCTTGCCCAGCCTTATTACACAGGCATCCCGCACCACCCATCCCATCCGCCTTTTCTCTACGGTCTCAATAAGAAACATGGCGACTATGTGAATCCAGGCGGCG
>CAIKAS010000311.1 GCA_903825445.1 uncultured Acidobacteriia bacterium | reverse complement strand
CACGCCCAGGCCGCCCAGCATTTTGCCGAGAACAGCGACTGGGTCACCGCGAAGATCAACGGCATTCGCTACATCGAAAAACCGCCCCTCCCCTACTGGCTCGTCGCCGTCGTTTACCGCATTGCGGGCCAGAGCGCCTTCTCTACTCATCTACCCAATTCCCTTGCTATGCTCGGGCTCGCCGGGCTCTGCTGGAACTGGGCACGTCAGATAGGGGGCCCGCGCGCTGGCCTCTATGCTGCGCTCGGAGTCCTCACGTCCATTGGACCGTTTCTCTTTACACGCTTCATCATCCCGGAATCCATCCTCAGTCTGTTTCTCCTCGTCGCCCTCTACAACCTTTTGACCGGCCTTGAGTTCAACCAGCCCGCGCGCCTCTACATTACGTGGGCAATCCTCGGCTTCGCGTTACTCACCAAAGGCCTGATCGCGCCTGTGTTCTTCGCGGGCGCCGCGATTCCCTATCTCCTTCTCACCGGATTATGGAAACGCTGGCGCGAATTGAAACCGGTCACCGGACCCTTACTCTTCCTCGCTATCGCAGCACCCTGGCACATACTCGCAGGCCTCGCCAATCCCGACCAGGGCAACGCTATCGGCAACCATCCCACCATCGGCAACGTGCACGGCTTCTGGTGGTTCTACTTCATTAATGAGCACGTCCTGCGTTTCTTCGGCCAGCGCTACCCGCACGATTACAACAAGCTGCCCTTCGCCGCCTATTGGCTTGTTCAGTTCGTCTGGCTTTTCCCGTGGAGCCTCTTCCTCCCTGCCCTCCTGACCATGGCATGGAAGACGCGCCGCCAGTGGTTTCGCAATGTCAAGCCCGAAGCCCCCGTGCAGGAAACGCAGCTGGACATCCAGCGCCGGTTCCGCGTTCGTTCCGTTCTGTTACTCGGCCTCTTCACAGCGTTCACGCTGATCTTCTTTTCCATCTCCACCAATCTCGAATACTATACGTTTCCCGCCTGGCCGCCCCTGTTTATGCTGATTGCCGGTGTGGTTTCGGATATCGAGGAACGGCCTGCTAACGCAGCGACTCCAGGCGATCCCGTCTCGTTCCGCCTCTCCACAGCCTGGCTAGGGAACGCGCAGGCGCTGTTCACCGTCCTCGGAGTGCTGGCTGCATGCGTGCTTGGCTGGGGTCTTTGGGATTCCCGCAACCTGCCCTTCGTTTCCGATATCGGCACGCTACTCGCCCACCGCAATGTCGCCGGCTACACCCTGGCGATGTCGCATTTGTTCGATCTCACCGGTCCCGCCTTCGCCGCATTGCGACTCCCCGCCATCCTCGCAGCCGTCGCCCTGCTCTTCGGACCGGCCCTCGGCTGGATTCTCCGCCTGAAAGGCCGTCACCTCGCCGCCACCGTCAGCGTGGCCCTCACCGCCGCCGTTTTTCTGGTCGCCGCCCATATTGCCCTGGTTCGCTTTGAACCCATGCTCAGCTCGAAACAGATGGCGGACACTATCCTTCAAAAGGGATCTCCCGAAGATTCTTTCATCATCATCGGCGAACAGTCCGACGCCTCCTCGGTCATCTTTTACACCCACGGCCTCTTGCGCAAGCCCGCTCTGCTGGCGTATCCGCGCTGCGGTCAAAATGGTGAAGGCTCCACGCTGCTCTGGGGTTCCTGTTATCCCGATGCTCCGGATATCTTCCTCAGCGATGAGCGTCTTTCCCAAACCTGGGGCGTCGGCGAGCGCAAATGGCTCTTCGCGCAGGACACCAACCGAGCGAAAGCCGAACAACTGCTCTCCACCCGCCTCTACCCCGTCGAGACCATCGCCGACAAGACTCTCTGGACCGACCGCCCGTTCAACTAATTTAAAAAGTTATCCGTGTGCATCTGTGTTTATCCGCGGCCAAAGTGCCGAATCCTGCGATCACGGTGATTGACGCGCATATTGTAGAGCCGCAGAAGCCACCACCTGATCGCGGAAATGCCGGCTCAGTTCCCCCGGCGTCCGCAGATCTACCTTCCGCCCAATCGTCTCGGAGAGCTCCATCTCAATCCCCACCAGACCAAAATATCCCGAGACATGCTCGGGTTCGAAATCAACCAACATGTCGATATCGCTGCCTTCCCTAAATCGCGGAGTCAGCACCGATCCGAAGAGCGAAAGCTTCCGTATGTGATGGCGCTCGCAGAACGCGGCAAGCGCCGCGCGCGGAATTCCTACCGGAAGCGTAACCATGCGCCCGTTATCGCACTCGCCGGACTGGTCCGCCAGCCGCGTGAAGCCCGCTAAATCGCCAGCGGCTCCCCGTCAAACCCGGTGAACTCGAACCCCGAAAAGCTCCGCGTAAACTTCCCTCATTGTCCTGCATGAAACAGATTGCGACATCCTCACCCAGTGCCAGCCCGGCAGTCCGGTCGCTATGGCCATCCAGTCGCAGTTTGTTTCAATCCCCTTCGAATCGGGGTCCATCCTCATACCGGAAACCTGAATTCAATATGACAGAACATCGGGAGCAGGTGCACCATCTGATTGACAGGATGCCGGAAACACAAATCCCCGCGCTGCTAGGTCTGCTGGGAGCGATTGCGCAGCTCCCCGAGAGACGACGAGCAGGAAACCGACGAGGAGCGCCGCTGCAGCCCATCTGTGGCCTCAGCAAAGTGGCACCAGAGGCACTCCACACGACGAAGGCATGCGCCGTATCGGTCTCTAGTTGATGACCGTCGAATGGACTTCCGCGGCGTCATCACGGAACGCGCCCAAACCGGCCCGCGCTTTTCGGCTCCATCAGTCGGTTGGTGGATGTTAGTATCAGTACCAAGGGTGCATTATGAATACGCAGTTCTCTTTGCAAATCGGCCCGGAGTGGATGGCACGCGCGCTGCTATCTTGCTGCGAACAATCGATGATGATCACTTGGCCGTTAGGGTTAGACCAGATCTAAGCAACGTACTGGATGCCGACTCTGCCGAATTGCTTACGGCGACCGTTCACTTGTTGGTCGAACAGGCCGCCTCAATTGGTGCAGGAGCACTTTTTGACGAATTGGAGGACACTCTGTCCAATTTCATCACAATCAGCCCACGGTCATCAGGCAGTAGTCTTGAAGAGTTGAGCCTCGTCCTCGACGCCCTTGAAACCGCGCATTTCCCGCGCCGCGCCTAAACGCTCTCGGGTTTCGCAGCCTTCCCATTCACGGAACGGCTGTTCAGGGCTGTTGGCGCTCTGGATAATTGAGTCTGCGATTCGGAATCGTTCGTTGAGCAGACCTCGGGCTAGCTGATTCATCTTGTCGACGCTCACGTCCCTCCAATTCCGAGGAATCGTATCAAAAATGGCACACAGTTCCTCGCGTGTAATCGCTTCTACGCGAGACAACCAGGGCTCACAGTCTCTAATGCCGCGAAGGCCATCGTAGAACGATTTGCGGCGGTTGATACCAATAATCGGTGAATCTCGCAGCACCCATTCGGGCCCTCCGAATGCATGGCCCCGGTCAATCATCAACGCTTCAAACATCGTTAAAGCAGATTCCTCAGTGGGCGGACCCGGTACGGGCACATATATCGCTTGCGGAACGTCCATATTGCATACCCACCGGTCAAAAACAAGCGCACCGATGAAGTCTTTTCTGTTAATAACGCGAGACAGCCAGGCGTCGGGTAAGACATCGTATACGACAGATGTATATGGGTTTCCTGGATAGCGGGAGCCAAAGTGTACTCCAGTTTCCACTGAGATTCTTCCGCTTCGACCTTGGATGTAAACTTCGGGGTTCTGGGCGATGAACTTGGGGGCCACGTCAATGAGTGCCGTCGGCGGCGTGGATATTCCAATTCGCCGCATGAGGTGCGAACTCACCCAGTCGTTAATCAAGACACGCCGATGCTGAAGGTTGTTGACGAACTTTACCACGTAGCAGTTTCCGTCAGTCCCTTCAATGAGGTGTCCTTGCGAACCACCTCGCATCTTGCGAATGAAGCGCCGAGCACGCGTCCGGCGAGAACCATTGCGCGTTCCGAGAGTCCGCATCGAGTATTTAGTGCCTCCGCCCTTGAAATAGTAGGATAATAGTAAACAACGCAGAACATTTTCTCATTTTATTCTTGTCGTATTTGAATATTCACCCTGACCTCCGCGCTGCCACTATATCCTCATTCACGTTTCTGTAACACCAGCCTTCGGAATGGCTCACAAGTGCTGGCACTTGGTCCATTCGGACCAAGAGAGGGCCGCAGGTTCTTGGTACCTCCGTCTCCGACCTTGAGACACAGAAAGGCAAATGCGTTTTCATGCTATCTCCTGGCGTTCGAGAGTACGCGGTCTGGGTGGTAGCAAATCCACTCAATGGACCGTCTGCTACACGGGATGCGTCGCGGCACCTCGATCACCGGGAGGTGCGGACGAGCAATCAATGGAGCACTATTCGAAAGTGCAAGGAACAGTCTCTCACAGATTATAAAACAATAGGTACAACATTATTTTTTTATTATTTGTATATTGATTCATTCCGGAACGCGTGGGCAAATTCAAAGTTATGATTGAATGCTGACAATCGCGAAACAGTATCGATAGGCTACGACGGAGCGCCAATTTCGCCCCTTTACCGATTGATCGTGCATCGGTTCGGACAGTCAAAGAACCGAGTTCTTGACCGTGAAGACATTCAGGTGGAAGCCGGACTACGCGGCTTATTCCGGGCGCCAACAATTTCCTCGCACCTCAAAGTCGAGGGGAAGCAGAGCCGCGGCAGAACGTTGTAAGCAAGTAGCGACCGACATCACTCTTTAGAGTCCTTTTCCTTCAACGACCGAGCCCGTTTGCGAGGTAATAGCGACCGGCTGCGAGGGGGTCCCGTGCTTGGGCCGTGAATCAGACGTCTTGCAGTCTTGGCGGTGCCTACGGTCGCTGACCAAAGGATCGACACTGAGCAATTGACGACCACTTTGCTCGCCTGGAATGCCAGACTTGTCCCGATAAGCACCGCCTGGCCGGTGGCCGCCGCCGTGCCGCTGACGACGCTGCTCGTTGCAACTGAGGCTGCGGCGTGTGCCGTGTCAGCTGTTGCGTAGGCAACTCCCATGGCAGTTACTTCGGCCAATTTCGCACTGTGACACGCGAATCCACAGGACGATGCCGAAATCTCGGCTTTGCCCATATTGCAATTGAGGCACAACAGAAACACAAAGCAAAACGATCGTTTGACTGCGCCGTTCATGTTTAATATTCCTGAAGCCTTACCGTCCCGGTGTAAATCGGGCCCGTTCATTTTGCGCGCCACGGAAAGGGTCATTGGGGTGTCTTTCTCAAGGTCTACATATCGGCAGCCCGCCGAGACCGCTTGAGGCGCTATCGCTCACTCAGAATTCCAACCGCCCGATGACATCGTCCTCGCGCGATTTACATTCAGTGGTGCGTTCAATATGAATTTCGCGTTGGGGCGTCGCAAGGGTTTCGTCAACGAATCGACCGTTTGGTCGATATGTAGTCGGGGCGGGTCATTCATGGCATACATTCAAACTGCGCTTCATCTCTCAGAATCGGCATTGGAGTTTGTCATTGCCCCACCATATTGCTTCCTGTCTGGACTCTGTGCGCTCGCTGTCGGTTATACATGGCGCCGCCAACAACGGTCAATATCCCGGCTATGGGCGCCTTCCTGCTGGCTGTTCCTTACTCACCTCGTATTCTTCGGCACAGCCATCTGTCTGGGGGTCCGGTATTCGCTCCGGCCCCCCGGTGACGTTGACTTCAATCAAGGGGTGTTGGCTTTGGATACGCTTTGGATCGGCTCACTGCTTTCCTGCGCATTGTGGATCTGGCGCATGAAGGGAATCCGATTGTACGCCAGCGGATTAATGACGCTATTGGAAATGTTGACCGCCGGTGCACTATTCGTTGCAGGCGTAGCAGTGGCCGGCGACTGGCTCTGATGGCGTTTCCCCTTGTCTCCCGCACCTCGTGCCGTCTCCCGGCGTGATCGACCAATCGACTGGGCCGGCAAATACGTCTTAAGCGTGCACCGAGTAGGACAGGTGACCTGCCCCCGTTTTCTCTACCAGTCGTAATTTGAGAAAATCCGGTTTTCATACTATCGTCCTCAAGCCATCCCGCCGGAGCCGCCCGTCGCGATCGTGTCCACCGGCACAACGGCGCGGAGCAGGCCAGGGCCGGTCAGCGAACCCTTGCCTGCGAGCACCGCTGTGCGATCCACCAGTTCCGACGGGCGGTCCGGGGGGATGGCGACGACCATCCTGCTGGTGAGTTCAGAGCAGACTTTGGCGAATTCATCT
>CAIKAS010000310.1 GCA_903825445.1 uncultured Acidobacteriia bacterium | reverse complement strand
GCATGGCAACTCGCCCAAGCTGCAGAGAATAATTCCCCAAGGCGCGCCGATAGCCAGGAACATTATCCCAACACATTTTGCCCTAACCCGTAAACTAAAACAATGACCGCAAGAATTCTGACGTTTGCCCTGTTCGTCAGTGTTCTGAACGCGCAGACGCCCGCAGTCGAAACAGCCGACCCCCTCGGCCGTAATACTCCGCAAAGCTCCGTTTTGCATTTTCTGGAGGCGTGCCACGCCCATGACTATTCCAAGGCGACATATTATCTGGATCTGCGTAAGATGGCACCGGCCGACCGCGCCAAAGCGGCTCCCGACCTCGCCCCTCAACTGGAAGACCTGCTGGACGATACGCCGTTCGACATTTCCACGCTCAGCCGGGATCCCGAGGGCGATCAATCGGACGGCCTGGGAGCCGCATTCGAAGAGCTCGATACATTTCACATTGACGGACAGACACTCGACATGCAGCTGGAAAGAGTCGAGTTGAAGCCTGGCCTGCGGGTTTGGCTGGTCTCAGCCGCCAGCGTGGCGATGATCCCTACAGCCCATAAGGCGGTGGAAGAGACGTCGTTTGAGAAGGACCTGCCCCAGTGGCTGGTGACTTTCGAGATCCTGGATACCCCGGTTTGGCGGTGGATCGGGCGGGGGCTGCGCTGGCAGTGCCGCTCCAGGAAAGTTTCGAGTCGCGCGCGGTGTCTGGAAAAGTAACGCGTTAAAACGTTACTTAAAGAGCGACAGATTTCACCATTCCGCACAGAGTACGTCCGTGTGCGAGAAGTCGGCACCTTTGAAGAGAAGAGTGTCAGCACCCACAATTGCCGCCGCATACACGCAGCAATCTCCCATGGTCAGGGAAGCAGGATGGCAACCTTTGCTGTGTTCGCTCCATGCGTGTATCGCTTGCTTGGATGCTTTGCATCCATTGGCAACGGGCGGATTTCCAGTTCCGCGTTCGGGTTATACTTCCCTCGATGCCTGAATCCGTCATGAAAGAACCTGTTACCTGGTTGTATCCGCCGATTGAGCCTTACAACACGGGGCGATTGCGGGTCTCGCCCGTTCACGAGGTTTGCTTTGAGGAGTCCGGCAATCCCGCTGGCAAGCCGGTGATCTTTTTGCACGGAGGGCCGGGCGGAGGCTCCGATCCGAAGCAGCGCCGCTTCTTCCATCCCGAGCAGTACCGGATTGTGAACTTCGACCAGCGCGGCTGCGGTAAGAGCACACCGTTTGCGTCCATTGAGGCCAACACGACATGGGACCTGGTGGCCGATATTGAGCGGCTTCGGGAGCATCTCGGGATTGAACGGTGGCAGGTGTTTGGCGGATCTTGGGGTTCAACGCTCGCGCTGGCTTATTCGCAAACGCATCCCGAGCGAGTGACGGAAATCGTACTTCGCGGGATTTTTCTGTTGCGGAAACTGGAGATCGACTGGTTCTATCAGCGTGGGGCGTCAGCACTTTATCCCGATGCGTGGGAACCGTATCTCGCGCATATTCCCGAGGCAGAGCGCGGCGACATGCTCTCGGCCTATTATCGGCGACTAACCAGCGATGACACCGCCGTACGACTTGCTGCGGCGAAGGTTTGGAGCCGATGGGAAGGATCCACGTCAAAGCTGCTGCCCGATGCTGCTTTCGCCGGACACTATGAAGAAGATGAGTTTGCTCTCGCGTTCGCGCGGATCGAGGCGCACTATTTTTTTCACAAAGGTTTTCTTGACTCGGACGATCAATTACTGCGAAATGTGACGCGTATCCGCCATATTCCCGGGGTGATTGTGCAAGGCCGGTACGATGTGGTCTGTCCGATGGAGAGCGCGTGGGCGCTACATCGTGCGTGGCCGGAAGCGGAGTTGATCATTACTCCGGACAGCGGACACAGTGCGTTTGAAGCTCCGAACAGTCGGGCACTCGTAGCAGCCACAGATCGATTGGCGTCGCGGGCCAAAGCCTAAACTTCGGAATACGCCAAGGGACGCAATACAAGACTGTTCACGTTTGAGACGGTGGGCGGGTCGAGCTTAAACTGCGGGTCGGTGGAAAGCTTCTTCCAATCGGGATCAGCGGAGAACTTCGCCCAGGCCGCTTCGAGCGCGGCCACATCGGGGAAGCTAAGCATATAAGTGAGGCTTGGCAGCCTGGGGCCGATCAGAGCGTCAGCATAAAAAACGTTGTCAGCGCCGGCTTTGGCGAAGATGCCGAATTCACCGTGATGGAACATTGCAACTTTGCGCATATGATCCATATTGGTCGGCGAAATGTACTGACGGAGGTGATAAATTCGCGTCTCTTTCTTTGTGGCGGAGGCGGGGACGGTGAGTTTGGGATAGCCCTGAAAGGCGCGGAGCAGCGTGCTTTCGATGCGAAGGTACGGAGGCGCTGCGGCAGGCGCGTCCCAGAAAGGCGCGGCTGCCTTCATAAAGACCGGGTCGTTGACGAGTTCGAGGTCCGCGGTGACCAGGGTCTCTAGTTTGGTGGAGGGCAGCAGGAGATAGTAGGCTGGCGTGTCGGGTCCAAAGTAGACAGAGAAAGCACCCACTGGGCCGATTCCGAGACGGTGCAAGGCGGGGATCAGGGCACCTGCGAAATATTCATCCGTCAGTTTCGTGCCTGGACCACTGGCGAGCTGATAACGACGGAAATCATAATATTCAGACGCGGATTTAGAGGCGATAGAGGGCGACTGCGCCGAAGCGGTGGCTGCCGCGCCGGCGACAGACAGAGCAGACGCGGTTAGTGAACTGGTTAGGAAGTTTCGACGGTCCATAGGGATGGTTTCGCGGGGAATCGATTTCGAGTCTACCAAATGGAGGTTTCAAGTATCGATAGCCACGGATCCACGGCTATCAGGATCATGTCACTGCCGCCTGAGATAAGCTACCAGAGTATGAATCCTCTTCGGTTTCTTTGGCTCGGCGTGACATTGGCTGGTTTTGGAATAGCCCAGCAGACGGTTCCCATGCGCCCGCCCGCTGTACCGCTGGTGGCGCACGACCCCTATTTCAGCGTGTGGTCGATGGCGGATCACCTGAATGACGAAGGGACGAAGCACTGGACCGGGAAGCCGAATACACTGACGGCTGCGATTCGGGTGGATGGCAAGTCGTGGCAGGTGATGGGTCGGGAAAATGGTACAGCTGCCCTGCCCCAGACCAGCGTTGAAGTGTTGCCAACACGCACGGTTTACACCTTCGGTGGCGCCGGCATTCGGCTCGAACTCACTTTTCTCACCCCTGCGCTGCCGGACGATCTGGATGTTCTTTCTCGTCCGGTGACCTACCTGGACTGGAAGGTTTCCGCGACCGACGGCGCGGCGCACCAGGTACAGGTTTATCTGGATGCGAGCGCGGACCTCACTGTGAATACCGCGGACCAGTCGGTCTCGTGGGGCCGGTACATGCTGGATGGGCAACCAGTGTTGCGTATGGGATCGCGGGAGCAGGCGATCCTGGCGAAGCGCGGTGACGATCTTCGCATCGACTGGGGGTATCTGTACCTGCTCGCGGATAAGGGTGACGGGGTGACGTCCGCGGCAGTTCCGCATGCGGCGGCGCGCACGGCGTTCAATGCTGGCGGGAAACTGCCGGATTCCGACGATCTTACGGAACATATTGTGACGCCTGCCCGCAAGTTGCCAAATGCGGTACTGGCGTTCAGCGCGGACCTGGGGTCTGTTGGGGCGCAGCCGGTGTCGCGGTATTTGATGCTGGCTTATGACGATCAGTATTCGATTGAATACTTCGAGCGCCGACAGATGCCGTGGTGGCGACGGAATGGTGCAGAGGTGAACGATTTGCTGCGTTCGGCCCGAAAGGACCACGACTCGCTGCTGGCACGGAGTGCGGCCTTCGACAACGAGCTGATGGCGGACATGCGGCGCGTGGGTGGCGAGAAATACGCGCGCCTGGCGGTTCTGGCATATCGGCAAACGCTGGCGGCGCACAAACTGGTGGCCGACAGCGCGGATGGCACGGCGATGTTTTTCCCAAAGGAAAACTTCAGTAACGGGTGCATCGCGACAGTAGATGTGATTTATCCGAGTTCGCCGTTTACGATGCTGTTCAGTCCGGCACTACTGAAAGCGCAATTACAGCCAGTGATGGAGTATGCGGCAATGGCTCGGTGGAAGTGGCCGTTCGCTCCGCACGATTTGGGCACATATCCGCAAGCCAACGGGCAAGTCTATGGCGGCGGTGAGTTGACGGAGACCAACCAGATGCCGGTGGAAGAGAGCGGCAACATGCTCATCATGGTGGCCGCGCTGGCGAAGGTGGAAGGCAATGCGGAGTATGCGCAGAAGTACTGGCCGCAGTTGACCAAGTGGGCAGAATATCTGAAGGACAAGGGTCTGGATCCGGAGAATCAGCTTTCTACAGATGACTTTGCCGGACATTTAGCGCACAATGCCAATCTCTCGATCAAGGCGATTCTGGCACTGGCGGCTTACGGAACGCTGGCGGATATGACGGGACATAAGGCGGAAGCCGCGTTGTACAAAAAGACGGCGCAGGAGTTCGCACAGAAGTGGGTGGGGCTGGCGGCGGAGGGCGACCATTATCGACTAGCCTTTGATCAGGCCGGCACCTGGAGCCAGAAATACAACCTTGTATGGGATAAACTGCTGGGGCTGAATTTGTTTCCCGCGGAGGTGCTGAAGAAGGAAATCGCCTTCTACGAGACGAAGGAGAACAGGTTCGGGCTGCCGCTGGACAATCGCAAGGATTACACGAAGCTCGACTGGCTGGTGTGGACGGCGACCCTCGCGGATAACCAGACTGATTTCGAGAAGATCGTGGCACCGGCTTACCAGTGGGCAAATGAGACACCGACGCGTGTGCCGCTCACGGATTGGTACGACACAGTGACGGGCAAGCAGCAGGGGTTTCAGGCGAGGTCGGTGGTCGGCGGGCTGTTTATCAAGATGCTTAGCGACCCGGAAGTGTGGAAGAAGTATTCGGGGCGAGCGATGGCGGCTAGTCGCTAAGCATTACTTACGAGCGTCAGACCAGTCGGTTGAGAAGGTAGGCCACTATCGTGAGCAGTATGGAGCCGAGGGTGGCGGCCATCCAGCCACGTACACGAAAGCCGGGGACGAGCGACGACGCAAGCATCAGCATCAGGCCGTTGATGAGGAAGTAGACCAGGCCGAAGGTCAGGATGATGAAGGGCAGGAAGATTAGTTTGAGCAGGATTCCGACTGTCGCACTTACCAGTCCGATTACCGCCGCAGCCGCAAGCGAGGAACCGAAGCTTTCCACGTCAATGCCCGGGACGAGGCTCGAGACGATCAGGAGCGCGACTGCGCTGAGAAGCCAATGTAGTAGCCAGTGGCGCACGCTTAGATCATAGCGGAAAGTAGTATGGTGAGTACATTGTCAATGACGCCTGCCATCTCTATCAGTGATCTTCGCAAGGTGTACGAGGGCAAGGCCGCGGTGGACGGACTGTCGCTGACTGTTCCACGCGGGTCTTTCTTTGGCTTTCTGGGGCCAAACGGCGCCGGAAAATCTACCACGATTCGAATGCTGACGGGACTGATTCCCGCTACTTCCGGAACCATTGAACTGCTGGGTTTGCCGATGCCGGCGGAAGAGACGGCTATCAAGCAGCGCATCGGTCTGGTGCCTGACGATTCCCTGCTCTTCGACCGTTTGACGGGCCTGGAATTCCTGGAATTTGTGGGGCGCATGTATTCGCTGGAGCGTGGAATGGCGCGGCAGCGCGCGGGCGAACTTCTGGAGTTGTTTGAACTTGCGGACGAAGGGCGGAAGATCATCGCCGAGTATTCCAAAGGGATGAGAAAGCGCGTGGCTATGGCGGCATCCTTGATCCATAAGCCGGAGCTTTTCCTGATGGATGAACCCTTTGAAGGGGTGGACGCAGTGGGGGCTCGGCTAATGAAAGATATTCTCCTCGATCAGGTGAAGCACGGGGCGACAATTTTTCTGACGTCGCATGTGCTGGAAGTGGTGGAACGGCTGTGCGATCATGCGGCGATCATCAACGACGGGAAGATTGTCGCGCAGGGCAGCATGGACGAGTTGCGTAACGGTTCGGAAACGCTGGAAGATGTCTTCGTGCGGACGGTCGGCGCGGACAAAGCTTACGAAAAGCTCGATTGGCTGGGTTAAGGAATGATTCGCGCAATCCTCTGGGCGCAGTTACTGAGCATACGGCCCCGCAAGGGCGGCAAGGGTCGCGGGGGCGCGATCTTTTCTTTCATTACCGGGCTGTTTTTTTACGGGCTGTTCGCGTTTTTCGGCTGGGGACTGATGCTGCTGTTTTCAAGCGCGGATGCCTCGCCGCACTTTGGACAGCTGCTGCCCGGACTGCTGCTGCTCTTCATGTTGTACTGGCAGATTGCTCCGGTGATCTCGGCGAGCTTCGGGGCTTCCATTGACCTGCGAAAACTGATGGCTTATCCAATTCCCAGGAACAAGTTGTTTCTGGTGGAGGTGCTGCTACGGGCTTGCACGGCATTCGACATGTTGCTGGTGGTGGGAGGAATCGGCATTGGCTTATTGCGGAACCAGCTTTACGGAGTTGCTGCCGCGCCGTTTATCGTCTCGGGCGCGCTGGCCTTTGTCAGTATGAACATTTTGCTTTCAGCCGGGATACGGAGTTTGCTGGAACGCTTTTTCCTGCGATCTCGCTTCAAAGAGGTTTTCTTCCTGATTATCGTGCTGATCAGCCTTACGCCACAACTGATTTTGTTGACCAACGTGAAGAGACCTACGGCGTTGTTGCGGTTTGTGCCCTCGCAGATGGTTTGGCCATGGGCAGCGGCGGCCCGATTGATGTTACGGGATGGCGCATGGGTGGCTGCATTGTGTGCGGGGGTGTGGCTTGGCGTGACGCTTGTGTTCAGTCGACGTCAGTTTGAACGCACGTTAAGGTTCGATGCCACTCCGGCCAGAAGGACGCAAACAGCCTCCGTGGAAGCCGGCGACGGGATGGTTGAACGTATCTTCCGATTGCCATCGCGCGTTTTCGGCGATCCGCTGGCGGCGCTGATCGAAAAGGAATTGAGGACGCTATCGCGCATCGGACGGTTTCGGATGGCATACGGGATGTCGTGCTTTTTTGGAGTTGTGATGTTCGCACCGGCACTGCGGCGCTCGACTCCGACGAGTTCGATCATGCAATATGCGCTGCCGATTATGGCAGTTTATGGTCTGCTGATGCTGGGGCAGATCAGTTACTGGAATTCATTTGGTTTCGACCGGTCCGCCGCGCAAGGATATTTTTGTTGGCCAATTCGGTTCCGCGACGCGCTGATTGCGAAAAATCTGACGGTACTGGCGCTGTTGATTCCGCAGATTCTGCTGGTGGCGCTGGTCGCGCATGCTTTCCATATCCCATCGTCGCCCGGCAAGATACTGGAGGCGTTTGCGGATGTGGGGATCGCTGCGCTGTTTTGGTTTGGGCTGGGAAATATCACGTCCGTGCGGATGCCTCGCGCGATGGATCCGGACAAGATGAATCAAATGTCGAATAAGCTTCAGGCTCTGACGATTTTGGCGGCGCCGGTGGTGCTGTTGCCGGTCGTGCTGGCTTACTGGGCGCGGGCCGTGTTCGCAAACGACTTCATCTTTGCGGGGATACTCGCGGTAGCAGCTATTCTGGGCGCGATCTTTTACGGCGTAGGACTGGATTCTGCTGTGGAAACGGCCCATCGAAATCGGGAAAGCATGATGCTGGAGCTTTCCCGTTCCGATGGGCCGATTTCAATTACGTAGGTATTTATTCTTAGACGGAAATTACCGGCACAACATACGGTGCGCGATATTGCCGGGTGAACATGGCATTCGCTTCCTTGTCGTTCTTAACCGAGTAAGTGGCAGCGTCGAAATCAAGCGTGCGGCCGAGGCGATACGAAATATTCGCCAGGTGCACGAGCGTGGTTGATATTGCACCCTCTTCGATCTCGGCCGTCAATTCGCCGCGGTTGCGGCTGCGTACGGCATTAATGAAGTTGGCGAAGTGATCGCCACCAGCCTGACGCGATGGGCCGGGCGTCTGGTCTTTGCCGATCACGGAGTTGTACCGGTCGTAGCCGTCGATAGCCAGATAGCCGTTTGAGCCGTAGAAAATATTGCCCACAGTATTGCTCTTGACACTCTTATCGAAATTCTGGATGTCGGCTTCGTGATGGGTCATCCAGTGGCGCACTTCGAAAGTCATCATCTTTTTCGGCTTGCCCGCCTCCTCAAATTCGAAGGCGCAGGTTACGGTGTTCGGCGTTTCCTGATCGTCATCGAACATGAAGTGTCCGCCAATGGCGGAGATCTTCGTTGGATACTTAACGCCGAGACCCCAACGGGCGATGTCCACTTCGTGAATGCCCTGATTGCCGAGATCGCCATTGCCGTAGTCCCACTGCCAGTGCCAGTTGTAGTGGAAACGATTCGCGGTGAAGGGCTTCATGGGCGCGGGGCCGACCCATAGATCGTACTCCACACCGGCGGGAACTGCTTCCTGCTTCGCTTTACCAATCGTGTTGCGCCACTTGTAGCAGAGGCCGCGCGCCATGTAGACGTCGCCGATCACGCCCTCGCGCATACCCTGTACCGCTTCGATCAGTGCGAGATCTGAACGGCTCTGGCTCCCCTGCTGGACGATCTTGTTGTATTTGCGGGCGGCATTTACGATCTGCTTCGCTTCAAACATATTATGCGAGCAGGGTTTCTCGACGTAAACGTCCTTGCCTGCCTGCATTGCCCATATTGCTTGCAGCGTGTGCTGGTGATTCGGCGTGGCGATGGAAATGGCGTCGATGGATTTATCTTCAAGGAGCTTGCGCAGATCTTTATAGAGGACCGGCGTCTTGCCGCTCTTCGCTTCCACTGCCTTGGCGGCGGTATTGAGAACCGTTTCGTCGACATCGCAGAGCGCGACCAAATCGACATTCGGCATTTTGGTCCAAGCGTCGTAATGCGACTTGCCGCGGCCGTGAAGGCCTACCGTTGCGACGCGAATTGTATCGTTCGGACTGGCTGCCTTCGTGATAGTAGCGGACGCCGCGGCAACTGCGGAGGTGGCGATAAATGTTCTTCTGTCCATAAGCAGACCCATTATATACGCGGGATGGCCAGTGAAATGTCAGCGTGCCCTTATTGAGCTTTGGCCGAATCCCGCTGGAAGCTCACAATGTCTTTGTAGGCCTCGAGCGAATTGTAGACGATCGGACAGTACGTCGCACGGTCTATCATCTGCCACATACGGCTTTCGATTGATCCGGAACCGCGCACCAGGTGAGGGAAATTGCGACAGGTGTCGGGGCGGTCTTCGTAGATACTGCAGTCGTTGCCGTTGAGGAAGATACAACCTGTTTCGGTACGGCGCAGGATCAGCTCGTCGTCAAAGGCGGAAGCGGTTGTATAAGTGGCGACGAACTCCTTTTCAGTCATTCCGATTTTGCGCGAAATTCGAGCGGCGTCGCGTTTTGTGATGTCTGTCTCGGCGACCTTGCAGCAGTTTGCGCAGGCGCGGCAATCGATCTGCTCCTCGATTTCCTCCGCGACGCGGCGAAACCGGAGATCGGAGAAATTGTGCCGTTTCAGGTGTTTGCGAAAGCGTTCGTTTTCCGCAAGTTTCTTCGTGCCGAGGCGGTCGATCTGGACCAGGTCAGTGATGGGTGGCGGCAGCTTACTCGGCATGTACTCTTTCAGAGTAGCGGGTGAAGCTGCGAGAATGTACTAAGTGCCTGAAATCGCCACTGCCACCGTAACCGGCAACGCCCAATGGGATCGCTCGTTCTTCGGACATCCGCGCGGACTCTCAACGCTGTTCTTCACGGAAATGTGGGAGCGTTTTAGCTACTACGGGATGCGCGCGCTGCTGATTCTGTTCATGACGGTCAGTGTGCAAAAAGGCGGGCTCGGCTTCCCCACTTCCAAGGCCGGTGCGATCTACGGACTTTACACGGCGCTGGTGTATTTGGTTGGCCTGCCGGGCGGTTGGATTGCAGACCGCATTACCGGCCAGCGCCGGGCGGTGCTGATCGGCGGCATTGTCATTGCGGCCGGACATTTCTCGATGGCTGTTCCGCGAATCGATACGTTCTATCTGGGACTTGCGCTGATTGTGATCGGCACGGGGCTGTTGAAGCCGAACATCAGCACCATGGTGGGTGCGCTGTACACGGTGGACGACGCGAGACGGGATGCCGGCTTTTCGATCTTCTACATGGGCATCAATATCGGAGCGATGATTTCTCCGCTAATTTGCGGTTACTTCGCGGAGAAGGTCAACTGGCATTACGGGTTTGGCGCGGCCGGTGTGGGGATGACATTGGGGTTGATTCAGTATGTGGCGGGCGGGAAGTTTCTGGGCAGCGCGGGACTCGAGAAATCAGGAACTCCGGATGACTTTCGGAGGTTCCGCACAGGCGCAATCGTGGCGGCAGTAGTGGTTGTGGCCGGAGTCATTGCCACACTGAGCGGCGCGGTGTATTTCACTGCCGAACAAATCTCGAATGCCTTCGGAGTGTTATTGATCGGCATCGTACTGGCATTCTTCTTCTGGCTCTTCAACGTTAAAGGCTACACGAGTACCGAACGGGGACGCTTTTGGGTGATCCTGGTGCTGTTTATAGGATCGGCGCTGTTTTGGTCGGCGTTTGAGCAGGCAGGGTCGACACTGAACCTGTTTGCCGAACGCAATACGAACCTGAACGCCTGGTCGTCGCCGCTTTGGGGTGGAACGTTTCTCGCCGAATACTTCCAGTCGCTGAATTCCGTATTTATCATCGCGCTGGCGCCAGTATTTGCCTGGATTTGGATTGCCCTCAAGCGCAGCGAGCCATCGAGCACTGCCAAGTTCTCAATCGGCCTTATTTTCGTGGGTCTGGGATTCGCCGTTCTTATCCCTGTTGCTGGTGGCACGGCGGTGAGTCCCTGGTGGCTGACAATTACCTATCTGTTGCACACCATCGGAGAGCTATGCCTCAGCCCTGTGGGGCTCAGCGCAATGACGAAGCTGGCACCCATGCGCATCGGCGGACTGATTATGGGCGTCTGGTTCCTTTCAATATCACTGGGCGATTACATTGGCGGACGTCTGGCATCGGTATATGAGACCTTTCCGCTACCCGAGTTGTTCGGCATTGTGGCGGCGTTCTGTATTGTGGTGGGAATGCTGTTTGTCTTACTCTTTAAGCCGATGAAGCGCATGGCGGGAGGGATTCAATGATGGAACAACGGCCCCTTTGGGAGCGATACAGGGAGCAGTTTCCCGTCACCAGAAATCTGGTGTACCTCAACCATGCCGCGGTTGCGCCGCTATCCCGAAATGCCGCCGAAGCCATGCAGGGGCTGGCTCAAAATGCGCTGGAGTTCGGCAGCAATCACTATCAGGACTGGATGGCATGTTATGCGGGCCTGCGCAGCGCCACAGCGCAGATGATTAATGCGACTCCTGAAGAGATTGCGATCGTCAAGAACACGTCGGAGGGCATTGCGACCGTTGCAAACGGAATCGACTGGATGGTTGGGGATGTTGTGGTCGCCTTCGAAGAAGAGTTTCCAGCGAACGTTTATCCGTGGAAGAAGCTCGAAGCCCGGGGCGTCACGGTTCGTTGGCTTTCAATATTCGATGATCTCGACAGAATCGACGAAGCAGTGAAGGGTGCAAGGCTGCTGGCTATTAGCTATGTCCAGTATTTAAGCGGCTACCGGGTGGATCTGGATAAGATCGGCGAGATATGCCAGCGCCGAGGGTGTTTCTTCTTTGTGGACGCGATTCAAGGGTTGGGCGCGTTTCCAATCAACGTGCGGAGTTCGCACATCGATGCACTGGCAGCAGACGGTCATAAATGGTTACTCGGCCCGGAGGGTTGTGGTGTCCTTTATGTGCGCCGGGAATTGCAAGACCAGATTGAACCGGTCGAATTTGGCTGGACTAACGTGGCAAAGTATGCCGACTATGCGTCGCGCGACATGGGGTTGCGCGGGGATGCGGGACGCTATGAATGCGGGACATTAAATACTATTGGTTGCTATGGCTTACGAGCGGCATTTGATCTATTACTGGAAGCTGGAACTAAGGCCGTGAGCACCGCCATTCAGCAACTCGGCGACCAGATCTGGGACGGAGCGACTGACGCGGGATTCGAGACCCTTGGCAAGAGGTCGCAAGAGACTGGAGCGGGCATTGTTTGCGTTCGCAAGCAGGGAGTTGAGAGCCAGTTGATCGTGAAGAAACTCAAAGACGCTGGCTTTGTCGCGGCACCTCGTCAGGGATGGGTACGACTCGCGCCACATTTCTACATTTCGCCTGCAGAGATCGACGGATTGCTGCAGGAACTTAAGCGATTCTAGTGCGCACGAGGTCTGTTACCGGACCTGGTGCACCACGTACTCAACCTTCACCGCGTTGGCGCCGGCCTGAATTCTGGCCGGAACGACATTGACGTTGATCCCCGCTTCTTTGTAGAGCTGTTTAAGCAAGAGAGTGGTGCCATCGACCTTGTTCTGATCGTAGGGCTCATCCACACCAAACAGCACGCCTCGCTGCTGCATTTTCGCGCGAAGTGTCGATGTGGGGATTTTCTTGTAGTTGCCAATTTCGCGGATCGTCCACGAGCGGACCAGCGGTGGACGGTATGGTTGCTGGCCACATAGAGCGAGAGCGCCGATCAAAATCAGCCAAATAAGTCTCAACCGCATTGTTCGTATGTGGGGCACTGGAGGAATCTTATCGCACACGCCACTGCTCTAACTCAGCCACAAACGCGGACCCGTTACAATCAAACGAATGTCTATGGTCGTCGTTGGCTCCGTCGCATATGACGGAGTAGAAACTCCTCACGGAAAAATTGATAGAATGCTGGGCGGTTCGTGCACATATGTTGCACTCTCCGCCAGCTTTTTTACGTCCCCGAAAATCGTTGCTGTGGTTGGCGACGACTTTGCACAAGCGGACGCTGACCTGTTGTCAGGGCGCGGAATCGACCTGACAGGACTGGAGCGCGTCCCCGGCAAAACGTTCTTCTGGGCCGGTAAGTATTCGCCGGACATGAATGATCGTGAAACCCTGGTCACGGACCTGAACGTGTTCGCGGACTTTGAACCGAAACTGCCGGACGCTTACAAAACTTCTCCTTATTTACTGTTGGGCAATATCCAACCGGCGCTGCAGAAGTCGGTGCGCGCCCAGATGGATGGAACGCAGCGCATCGTTGGTGGCGACACGATGAATTACTGGATCGCCGATTTCCGCGAACAGCTTTTGGCGACTATCGCCGAGTGGGATTTCCTGCTCATCAATGACGGCGAGGCCCGGATGCTGTCAGGTGAGTACAACCTGAAGAAGGCGGCAGCCAAGATTCTGGAAATGGGTCCGAGCACGCTGGTTATCAAGCGCGGTGAATACGGCGCGATTCTTTGGCGACGCGATGGTCACTTCATGGCCCCCGGCTACTTGCTGCGCGATGTTTTCGATCCCACGGGCGCGGGGGATTGTTTTGCCGGCGGATTTATGGGCTATCTGGCTGGCCAGGGCATCGACTTCCGTGCCGACCGGGTCGACCACAACGAGATTCGCCGTGCTGTGATCTACGGCTCGGTAATGGGAAGCTATTGCTGCGAACGCTTCGGCGTCGAAAGGTTCCGCACGCTTACGCGCGCTGAGATTGATGGCCGTTTCGAAGAATTCCAGGAATTCACCGCGTTTTAGCGGCTTCGTTTCGTCTCCCGCGGGGTCTGTGGCTCTGTGCGCTCTTGTGTGCGCGGTCACCATGGCGTTCGCGGCGCTGCATTTCTATCGCTCCGGCGTCACGCTTTGGTATGGTGATGCCGAAGCCCACATGAATCAAGCGCGCCGAATTATTGATTCACGCACGCCGGGTCTCTCGCAACTAGGAAGCACATGGTTGCCGCTGCCACATTTCCTGATGATTCCGTTCGTACGCCACGACGATTTGTGGAAGACGGGACTGGGTGGTGCGATTCCGGCGGCGATGGCTATGACGCTGGCTAGCATCTTCTTCTTCGCTGCGGTACGGCGAGTATTTGACAGCAGCCTCTCCGCAACTGTCGCAACCGCAGTATTCCTGTTGAACCCGAACACGCTCTACCTTGGCTCCATACCGATGACGGAGCCGTATTTCTTCGCGGCCGTTTTTGCGGTGCTTTATTTCACTGTTCGTTTTGGAGAGACCCGGGGCTGGGGTGCGCTGCTGGGCGTCTCGATTGCAGCGTGTGCGGCGTCATTGACGCGTTATGACGGATGGTTCCTGCTCCCATTCGTGGCGTTGTACCTACTCGTTTCTGGCAAAGGCGCGGTGCGCCGTGTTTCCGGGACTCTCGTTTTCTGCCTGATCGCTGCGGTTGGTCCTGCATTTTGGCTGGCGCAGAATCGGTGGTATTTCGGGGACCCCTTGTATTTCTATCGCGGACCGTGGTCAGCTATGGCGATACAGGGCAAGTCCGCCTACCCCGGCCATGGGGACTGGCATTTGGCGGTGCAGTACTTCATCGAGGCGTCCCGACTATTGGCGGGATGGCCCGCGATCGCATTGGGCGCGATTGGAGTGCTGGTGGCATTCGCAGGCGGCGGGCGGAGGCAGGCGTTAAGCGTGATCTGGCCAGTTTTTTTGCTGGCGCTGCTGCCTGCTTTCTACATATGGAACATACATTCAGCGGCTTCACCCATCTTCGTCCCCACGCTGAAACCTTCCTATGCGGGCCACCCCAGCTTCTATAACACCCGCTACGCGATGGCAATTCTGCCCCTGGCGGCATTGGGAATCGGAGCAATCGCACGGTTTGGCAAGGTCGCGGCGACACTGGCATTGCTAACCGTATTTTCAACGGTCCTGCTCCATCCAACCGAGCACTCCATCACGTGGCAGGAATCCGACGTTAACTCACGCGCCCGTCGCGACTGGACCGCGCAGACGGCCGAATGGCTCAAACACAAGATTGGCCCCAACGAAACCTTCATCACGAGCTTCGGCGATATGACCGGCATCTACCGCACGCTTGGTATTCCCCTGCGAGATACCCTCACAGGCGATAACGATGTTGAGTTTGTGATGGCCGTACGGAATCCCCAGGTTTTCCTGCATACCGACTGGGCCATCGTGACCGGTGGCGACGAAGTGCAGGGAGCGCTTGATCGGGCCAGGCGCGACGGGCCCCGATATGAACTGCAACAGCGGATTACAGTAAGAGGCGAACCAGCGCTCGAGATTTATAAACGCGTTTACGATCCCCCGGAGCTGCCTTGACGACTTGTGATTACTTATGAAGATCCCGTTTTCGAAACTGCACGGCGCAAAGAACGACTTCCTGCTCACCTATCTCGAAGACGCGCCGAAAACAAATTTGCCAGAAATCGCTGTGGAGATCTGTGATCGTTATACCGGTGTTGGCGCGGATGGATGGATGTTGGTAGATCGCACGCCATCCGACGCGGCCGATGCGTCAATTCGCCTGTTCAATTCCGATGGCAGCGAACCTGAGCTATCAGGCAACGGCACGCGATGTGCGGCGGCACTGCTGGCCCGAGAGTCGCGCGATAAGAACGAATTCCGTATTCGGACCGGCGCAGGGGTGAAGCATCTGCGTCTGCTATCGAATCACCACTGCCACTACGAATTCGAAATGAACATGGGTGAGGTGCGAATTGTCGGATTGAACGCCAACGTTCAGGGTCGGGATGCAGTGATCGTCGATGCAGGAAACCCGCAATGCGTCTTCCCGGTCGACAATTTTGACTTCGACTGGCCCGCAGTCGGCGCAGCCACCGAGCGCGACTCCCGATTCCCAAACCGCACAAATGTGTCGTTTGTTCGCAGGGTTGACGGGAATTCCATTGACGTGCGTTTCTGGGAACGAGGGGCGGGCCAGACCAACAGTTCAGGGACGGGGTCGACCGGGGCAGTCGCGGCATCACTAGCCCGAAATCTCGTGGCCGATCCCGTGACCGTTCAGACCCCCGCTGGTATATTGGTATTGCGTCGCGAAGGAAAAGTATTGTTTCTTACGGGACCGGCCGATTTAACGGCGGAGGGTCTTTATTACTCGTCTAAGTTTGTGCAAGAGTAACAAGTTGGTGTCTACCCCGTCCAGCGATTTTCCATCCAATCCAGTGGCATTGGCGCTATCTAAGAGAATTCAAGGCAAGACGGCCCGGGTAGGCGTCGTCGGCTTGGGCTACGTAGGACTGCCGCTGGCTGTCGAATACGCGGCGGAGGGCTACCACGTAGTTGGAATCGACCTGAACATCGGCAAAGTTGAACGTGTGAATGCCGGCGATTCGTATGTGGGCGACGTGCCGACAGAGGTCATGGCTCCGCTCGTGAAATCCGGCAAACTCAAAGCCACTATCGACTTTTCTGTAGTCCGCGATCTGGATACGATCAATATCTGCGTCCCCACTCCGCTTCGCAAGACGAAAGACCCGGACATGAGTTACATCGTGGACGCCTGCGAGGAGATTGCGAAATACTTCCACCCCGGGATGCTCGTGATTTTGGAATCTACCACGTATCCTGGCACTACGGACGAGTTAGTGCGGCCTATTCTGGAGCGAAATGGATTGAAGGCTGGCAAGGACTTTTTCCTTTGTTTCTCCCCGGAACGCGTCGATCCAGGCAACGCCAAGTTTCAGACGAAGAATATTCCGAAAGTTGTAGGTGGGTACACCCCAGCCTGTACCGAGATGGGCCGGTTGTTTTATTCGCAGGCGCTGGAACATGTGGTCCCGGTCGCCTCGACCCAGGTCGCGGAGATGGTGAAACTGCTTGAAAACACCTTCCGCATGATCAATATCGGGCTGGTCAACGAAATCGCCATTATGTGCGATGGCATGGGGATTAATGTTTGGGAGGTAATCGAGGCGGCCGCCACTAAACCTTTTGGCTTCATGCCGTTCTACCCCGGCCCCGGCCTCGGCGGTCACTGCATTCCTATAGACCCCTTCTATCTGTCCTGGAAGACGAAACAGGCCGGGATCGAAGCTCGCTTTATCGAACTCGCTGGTTACATCAACGGCAATATGCCACACTTTGTGGTCGACAAGGTCCAAAATGCACTGAACGAGTTTGGTAAGGCGCTCAAGGGTTCCCGCATCCATGTTCTCGGTGTCGCTTATAAACGCGACATTGACGATGTCCGCGAGTCCCCGGCGCTGGATATTATTCACCTGTTGCTGCGGCGCGGGGCCACGATTTCCTACTCCGACCCCTATGTTCCCGAAATTACGGTGGACGGCTCCAAACTGGTCGCTGGCGGTGAAACAGAGCTCCTGGAAGCCGATTGCGTCCTGATCGTGACAGATCATAAAGCCTACGACTACGCCTCGCTGCCCAGTAAGGCGAAGCTCGTGGTGGACACGCGTAATGCCCTCAAGGGCTTACAAGCCCCCAATATCGTACGGCTGTAGGCTCCAAATCGCGAAAAAACTGAAAACAGAATTTGACTTTGGCTTGGAACCACCTCATTATCTATATAGAGGTGATAATCCATGTTGGCTAGCCGTCGGGTCCTTACGTCGTCTGCGATCTTCGTTGCAAGCGCCGCCCTTTGCCTCGCGCAAAACATTGCCCCTGCACACTCCGGCACGGTGCACTATTTCGAAGGTGACGTCACGGTTGATGGTGTGAAACTTGTCTCTCAGGTTGCGCGCTTCACAGAACTCAAGGAACAGAGCGTACTCGAGACCGGGATGGGCCGCGCCGAGATTCTGCTGACTCCGGGCGTTCTGCTTCGGCTGGCTGAGAATTCCTCTGTGAAGATGCTCGACAACCGCCTGATGAGCACTCGGGTTGAGTTCCTCTCCGGGTCGGCAATGGTGGAATCGGTAGACGCTGGTGCGTCCATTAAGGATCCAGCCGTCACGATCATCTATAAAGATTTTGAGGCGCAGTCCGCGCATACGGGTATTTTTGAGATTACGTCTCAACCGAGTGAGTTGCGCGTGTTCAAAGGCGATGCCCGCGTGACAGGTAATGGCTCCACGGTGACGGTCAAGGACGGCAACCAGATCGACCTTGCTCCGACGATGACGATGGCGAAATTCGATGCGAAGGACGGAGACGATCTGTACCTCTGGTCTCGTGACCGTTCGGCTTATCTTGCAGCCGGGAATATGGCTTCCGCGCGCACACTGGCTTCCTCGGGCTACGGCGGGTCTACGGCTTGTGCCGGTGGTATGGGGGTAGTTAATGGTGCGGGCTATATTTCGCCTGTTGGTTATGGTTACGGCAACGGGGGATATGGCATGGGTACTCCATACGCAGGCTGGAACCCTGCCATGTGGCGTGGCTTTAGCGGAGGCTGGTATTACAACCAGTGCATGAACATGTATTCCTATTTGCCTTTCGCTGGCACGGTCTACAGCCCGTTTGGCTATGGCTACTATAACCCGGTCACGATTGGCTACGCTTACAATCCTGGGTATTATTGGTCTGGCGCCGGTGGCGCGAAGACTGGCACTACGACGGGTCTTTCGCTCCCGACTCTTGCCCCGACCGGAACGACCGCAAAACCTGCGCTACCTCGCCTTGGGACGACGGCAACAGCTAACCCGACTCTGTCAGCTTCCGCTCGCGTATCAGAGCTGCGCACCCTTGGTGCCGCAACGGTTCGCACTGTGAATTCGAGCAACGGCAACACTAGCGGATTGTCAGGCACATCGACTTCTTCGGCTGGTCGCGCAACGGCGACAGTAGCAGCGCCACGTGCATCCGCCGGGCGGCGCTAGTAATCGGCACAACCCATCGCGTGATATCCTGAGTTTTCGTCGCCACGGTAGTTTCGTGCGTGCGAAGCTTCCCAAACTGGAGAGATGGCCGAGTGGTTGAAGGCGCACGCTTGGAAAGCGTGTTTAGGGGAAACTCTAACGAGGGTTCGAATCCCTCTCTCTCCGCCATTACCCTTCCTAAATCGCTGCCTTACCGGTGATTCCAGTGTCGGTCCAGGAACGCAAAATACTGGTCCCAGTCGAACGGTTTTACGTCATGGCCGCCAGTTCGAACGTGATACGCCAAATCGTCTCCGACACTTTGATTCACCGCTGGCCACTTGTCCGGCAGCGTCCCTTTGCCACCTAAAAGCCTGAACACCGGCTCGGCTGCCTTGGCTCCGGCGAACTCACCTTCCGGATCCGCATTCGCGTCGTCCTGCGCACTTGCGACGTAAACAGCACGGGGTGCAATCAATGCCATCATCTCGTGCTGGTCGAATGGAAGCGCCGTGTCCTTTCCGTTGTACTTGCGGAAATTCTCGTCATACCAGTGGGGGAAAACGGTGTTCAGGCGGGTGATATTTTCCGCGATGCCACGGTGGAATAGTTTCGCGCCGCCTGCGCCAGAATCGTCGCTGATGGCTGCCGAAAAGCGCTCGTCATTGGCTGCAGCCCAGAGCGCCGCCTTACCCAGACGCGACCAGCCGAAGACAGCCACACGCTTCGAATCGATGGCGCGGTCCGTAACCAGATAATCGATGCAGCGGCTCAGCGCCCATGCCCATTCACCGATTGTGCTGAAGTTGTCGCCCCTGCCCTGCAATTCCGGATAGAAGGCTTTGAGACTCTTGTCGAAGCCATCTTTGGTGTCGGGATCGATATCGCCCCGGTATATCGTTGCCAGCGCGTAGCCTTTGTCCATCATGGCCTCTATTGGCCATTGCGCTGCATTCACGCCGCGGCAGGCTTCCGTCGCTTGCCCATCCTTGACGCAGGTCAGATCGGCGTAAGAATTCTTGCCGGATTCCACGTGGTTCGTGGTGATCCGGACACCGGGATCGCTGGTGATTGCATGATTACCCCAAAAATTGATGCCGAGGATGGCGGGAACACGTCCCGTTGCTTTCTTTGGAACATACAGCAGCATATCGAACTTCGGACCGTTTGGATCGCCTTTCAGCAACACCGTGATCTGCCTGCGGATGGCTTTGCCGCCGAGCGCGTCGGTTCCTTTATCGAATACGACAAACTTCATTTGCGGCGAACGCGGCGGAGCCACTCCATACATTTCGCGCGTGAAAAGTGCCAGCAGTTCCGGTCGTCGTTTTGTGCGCCAATCGGAAGCGTTCTTGACCCGGCTGCCATCGGCCATCACGAGTGGATCCGGCACCGGAGCCGTTGGTACATCGCTCTGTGCGATGACCAACACGGAGCCGGCAACGCAAACGAGAGCAAGAAGGCGGAGAGATCGCGTAGTCATAGAAGCCAGGAGAGATCGTATCACGAAAGCGCCAATAATTCGGGCCTGATATTCTGGCCCGGGGAGACAGGAAGACATGAGTGAAAGTAAGATCGCGCTGGTGACAGGCGCAGGCAGTGGTATTGGACGGGCAGCGGCGCTGGCATTGCAAAGCGCTGGGTATTCGGTGGTACTGGCAGGCCGGCGGGCAAGCGAACTGAATGGCACTGCCGCTCTCGCTTCGCCATCCGGCGGACCTACGCTCACAGTACCAACTGACGTCAGCAACGCTGACTCAGTGAAAGGGCTGTTTGCCCGCACTAAGGAAGCCTTCGGACGCCTGGATGTCCTTTTCAACAATGCAGGCATCAACGTCCCCGCAATTCCGATGGACGAACTCACCTTCGACCAATGGAGTTCGGTCGTAGGCGTGAATCTGACTGGATCGTTCCTCTGCGCACAGGAGGCCATGCGGATGATGAAGGAACAGGCACCAAAAGGTGGCAGAATCATCAACAACGGCTCCATTTCGGCGTATTCGCCGCGTCCGTTCTCAACGCCCTACACGTGCACTAAACACGCGATTTCAGGTCTGACGAAGTGCATTTCGCTGGATGGCCGGCCTCATGATATTGCATGCAGCCAGATCGATATCGGAAACGCTGCCACCGAACTTACTGAGCGGATGACAGCGGGCGTTCTGCAGGCGGATGGCACCAAAAAGCCCGAGCCAAGGATGAATCTGAAACATGTAGCGGATGCGGTGTTGTTCATCGCTAATCTGCCGCTCGACGTTAACGTGATGTTCATGAACGTCATGGCGACAAAAATGCCGTTTGCCGGGCGCGGGTAACGTGGAACCAAAGAAGTTACGTTACGGTAAACTACCGCCTCACAGCCACGTCACTGCTAATATAAAAGTTTGCCGGGAACCGCCGAAGGTTCTCGTTCCAAGAGGTTGAATGCAGCCATCTGAAACCGGTAATCCGGACTACTTTCACAAGGTAGTCGATTGCCAGTGGGCTTGTCCTGCCCACACTAACGTTCCGGAGTATATTCGACTGATCGCGCAGGGCCGGTACGCCGACTCTTACATGCTCAATCGGACGTCGAACGTATTTCCAGCAGTGCTTGGACGCACCTGTGACCGTCCCTGTGAACCGGCCTGCCGGCGTGGGCGTCTCGAATCAGATAAACCTGTCGCCATCTGCCGGCTGAAACGCGTTGCTTCCGATTTGCGCGGTGATGTCAGCGCCATGCTGCCGAAAGCTCCCGAAAAGAAGAATGGAAAGCGCGTTGCACTCATTGGCGCCGGCCCTGCTTCTCTGACGGTTGCGAACGATCTGATGCCTCTCGGCTATTCCGTGACGATCTATGAACGCTACGGCAAACCAGGCGGCCTGATGCGTACGAATATTCCGTCTTTCCGGCTTCCGGAACAGGTGCTCATGGACGAGATCAACATGATTCTCGATATGGGCGTTGAAATTCACTACAATTCGCCGGTAGAAAGCCTGCAGAAGCTGTTGGGCGAGGAGTACGACGCGATTTTCGTCGGCAGCGGCGCACCGCGCGGTAAGGACCTGGAACTACCTGGACGCCGCGATACCGATCGCATTCACATCGGCATCGACTGGCTGGGTTCGGTAGCGTTCGAACATATCGACAAAATCGGTGAGAAGGTTCTGATCATCGGCGTTGGTAATACCGCAATGGACTGCTGCCGTACCTCGCTGCGACTCGGCGGCAAAGATATCAAGGTCATGGCGCGCCGTCCGCGTGCCTACTTCAAGGCTTCACCCTGGGAACTGGAAGACGCCGAAGAAGAAGGCGTGGAAATTGTCATCAATCATGCGCCGAAGCGGTTCGTGATCGAGAACGGCAAACTCGTTGGCATGGAATTCGATCGCCTCGAGTGGGACGAAAAGGCGGAGAAATCCAAAGTTATCGATACGATAATCATCCCTTGCGATGATGTGATTCTTGCCATCGGTCAGGATAATGCGTTCCCGTGGATTGAGAAAGATCTCGGTATCGAATTCGACAAATGGGGTCTGGCGAAAGTCGACAAGACAACCTTCATGTCTACTCGCCCGGGCGTTTTCTTTGGCGGCGATTCGGCATGGGGGCCCAAAAACATTATCTGGGCCGTTGAGCATGGTCACCAGGCTGCGATTTCCATCCACAACCATTGCCAGTCGGTCGCGGTGACGGATCGCCCTGCTCACGGCATGAACCTCCTCAGCATGAAGATGGGGATCAGTGAGTGGAGTTACCACAACGACTTCAACCCGTCGCCGCGCCAGAAGATGCACCACGTCGATCTGGTGCAGCGTTTCAAGGATCTGAATATCGAGGTGGAGCTTGGCTTCGACCTGGAACAGACCGCGAAGGAAGCGCAGCGCTGCCTCAATTGCGATGTTGAGACCGTATTTACAGCTCCCAAGTGCATCGAGTGCGATGCCTGTATCGATATTTGCCCCGTTTCCTGCCTGACGATGGAAAAAGACGGGCCCGAAGAGGAACTTCGAAAGCACCTTTCGGTACCTGCTCTCAACCTGGATCAGGCTTTATTCGCCTCAAAACCACTGCCGCAAACCGGGCGATTGATGCTCAAAGACGAAGATCTTTGCGTCCATTGCGGTCTGTGCGCGGAACGTTGTCCCACGGCGGCGTGGGATATGCAGAAATTTCAAATATTCATTTCACACGCCGGTGATCCGGTACTCCAACAATGCGCAGCGGCATAAACGATTTTGCATTCAAGCTGGCCTCCGTGAACGGCACCGGATCGGCCAGTTCCAGCATCCTGCTGATGCAGGCGATCTTCCGGATGGGCGTGCCCGTCTCCGGCAAGAACCTGTTCCCGTCGAATATTCAGGGCCTTCCCACGTGGTATGAAATCCGCGTAAATAAGGACGGCTATACGGCGCGCGCGCCTCAGTACGACCTGATGGTCGCTATGAATGCGCAGACGTATAAGCGTGACGTGGCTGAGGTCCGCTCCGGCGGCTACCTCGTTTACGATTCCACCTGGCCACTCGACGCGGATCTTTTCCGTGACGACGTGACGTTTATCGGCGTGCCGCTCGCCCGGCTTTGCAACGAGAACTTCCAGGGTGCGCGTGAACGTATTCTGGTCAAGAACATCGCCTGCGCCGGAGCCCTGATTGCGCTTCTGAACATCGATGAATCGGTTGTCGAGCAATTGCTTGACGAAAAGTTCGGGAAGAAGAAGAGCCTCCGCGAATCGAACACCAAGGCACTGCAACTCGGCCGCGATTACGTCAAAGAGAACTTCGCCTGTCCCCTGCCCTTCCACCTGGAAAAGATGGATGGCAATCAGGACAAGATGCTGATCGACGGTAATTCCATGGCGGCGCTCGGAGCCATCTACGCGGGTGCAACAGTAGCGGCCTGGTATCCAATTACTCCGGCAACGTCGGTGATGGATAACTTCAAGGTCTACGCCGATAAGTTCCGCAAGGACAAAGAGACCGGCGAAAACAATTTTATCTTCATCCAGGCGGAAGACGAACTGGCTGCGATCGGCATGGTGATTGGTGCGTCATGGAATGGCGCGCGTGCTTTTACATCGACCGCGGGCCCGGGCATCTCGCTGATGAACGAATTGCTGGGACTGGCGTACTACGCCGAAATTCCGGCTGTTGTGATCGACGTGCAGCGAGTCGGCCCCTCCACGGGTATGCCTACCCGTACGCAGCAGGGTGACATTCTCGAGTGCGCCTACGCTTCGCATGGAGACACGAAACACATCTTGCTGTTCCCCGCGAATCCATCGGAATGTTTTGAATTTGCCGTACAGAGTTTCGATCTGGCGGAGCAGTTCCAGACACCCGTATTCATGTTATCCGATCTCGATATCGGCATGAACGACTGGGTCACGCCCAGGATCAAGTGGGACGATTCTTATCGACCGAACCGCGGTTTGGTTCTGACAGCGGAGCAACTGGAAGCGATGCCCAGGTTCCACCGCTACCTGCCCGAAGAAGGAACCTCGGTTCCGGCAAGAACATTGCCTGGCATTCACGAGAACGGTGCGTTCTTTACCCGTGGCTCCGGTCACAACAAGTACGGCGGCTATACGGAAATTCCTGACGAATATCAGGAAGTAATGGATCGTCTGCTCCTGAAGCATAAGGAAGCAGCGGCCTTCGTACCGAAAGCTGAGATTCTCAAGCGCCCCGGTGCACGCATCGGCATCATTTCGATCGGTGGTTGCGATCCCGCGGTTCGAGAGGCAGCGGATATTTTAGCGAAAGAGGGCAATCCGCTCGACTACATGCGTATTCGCGGATTCCCGTTTGGCCCGGAAGTGGAAAAGTTCCTTGCCGATCACGACTTTTGCTTTGTCGTCGAGCAGAATCGCGACGCTCAGTTGCGCACGCTGCTGCTGCTCGAAACCAATGTGGCAAAAGAGAAATTACGGCCCGTGCTGATTTATGGTGGCTTCCCGCTGAGCGCGAAGCACGTTTTGGACGCCGTGGCAGTACAAGTGGAGG
>CAIKAS010000309.1 GCA_903825445.1 uncultured Acidobacteriia bacterium | reverse complement strand
CGTTGAGGGTCTCGATATCGTATCGGGGCCAAATAGATGTCGTTCAATTAACCGCCGGCCGGGGGAGGGTTACAGCTACCTTCCCCGGTCGCTCGACGTTAGATCTTTGAAAATCGAATATCCTCACTTCGGACGGACGTAGGGAGAAGTGTCAATCTTTCCTGTTGACTTTACTGTACGACATGTAATAATACAGCTATGATTCCGTTCCGGCTGACGTTTCAGCCCGGTATTTCACTTTGTGAGCAGGCAGTCTACGCGGTCAAACGTGCCATCGTGGCGGGAAAACTGCGCCCCGGCGATCCGTTTCCTTCCGTCCGCACGCTCAGTAAAGAACTTCGCATCAATCCCAATACCGCGCATAAAGTGGTCACTCAGCTTGTGCGGGAAGGGCTGCTGGAAGTCCAGGTGGGGCAGGGGACGGTTGTGTCAACGAGGCCGACGCCCGGTGCCACGGAGCGGTCCCGCTTGCTGCGCGAAGAGATGGAGAAGCTCGTGGTGGAAGCCAAAAAGCTGGGCATGGAACTGGATGACGTTCTGACCGGCGTGGAACGGCACTGGCATCGGTTGGGGCCAGCTGATGTCAAGAGTGACGCGAAAGGGGAGTTGCTATGAGTTGTCCGATACGGTGCGTCGATCTCACTAAAAAGTTCCGGCGCGTGCAGGCGCTCCAACATCTGAATCTGGAAGTGCCGGAGGGCGCGATCTACGCACTGATCGGCGCGAATGGTGCGGGGAAGACCACCGCCATCAAGACCATGATGAACATCTATGCGCCGGATGGCGGCCTCGTCGAAATCAATGGCAAGGATTCGCGTCGCCTGCGCGGGCCGGATTTCGAAACCATCGGCTACGTTTCGGAAAACCAGAAGATGCCCGAGTGGATGACCGTCGATTATCTGATGCGGTATTTGAAGCCGTTTTATCCCGCGTGGGATGACGCGGCGGCGGCGGGGCTGGTGAAGAAGTTCGGACTGCCGGGCGATCGAAAACTGAGCCAGCTTTCGCGCGGTATGAGGATGAAGGCGGCACTCGCGTCTTCGCTCGCGTATCATCCGCGGCTCGTGATTCTCGATGAGCCGTTCAGTGGACTCGATCCGCTCGTCCGCGATGAGTTTATCGAAGGCCTGATTGAAAGCGCGGAAGGGACCACGATTCTGATTTCGTCGCACGACCTCGCTGAGATTGAAAGTTTCGCCAGCCACGCCGGGTACCTGGAGCGCGGAAAAATGCAGTTTTCCGAAGAAATGGCGTCGCTCTCGGCGCGTTTCCGCGAAGTGGAAGTGACGTTGGGTGAACCCGGTTCCTTACCGGGTAATTGGCCGCCTTCAAATTGGCCAATAGCGTGGTTGCAGCCGCAGACCTCGCCGGCCGTCGTGCGTTTTATCGATACCCAGTTTGATGAGAGCACCCTCGGGGAACGCGTCCGTCGATTGTTTCCCCGCATGACGGAGATCAGTACGCGCGCGATGCCGCTGCGCGAAATCTTCGTGGTGCTGGCGAAGGAAGAACGGCGGGCCGCGTGAATTCGATGACGCAGGCGCTGCATATTGTCGGCAAAGATGTCCGGCGCCTTTGGCCCATAATTGCGGGCGCCTTGGTGCTGTTCGGGCTGTTGGCGAGCTCGAATGAGACTGCGTCTGGCGCGGGTCTCACGTCGCTCGTGGAATGGGGAAATCTGCTGCCGTTTCTGGTGGCGATGGCGTGCTGGTTGCTGGGCGCGAGCGTGGTGCAGGAAGACGCGCCGGCGCAGGAGAGTCCGTTCTGGCTGACGCGGCCGTACAACCGCGGCAGTCTGCTGGTAGCCAAAGTGATTTTCTTGTCGGCCTTTGTGCTGGTGCCGTTGCTGCTTTCCGGTATCGTGCTCGAGGTGCGGGCGGGAGTGAGCGTGGTCGGCAATGCGGTGCCGTTCCTGGCGATTGAGTTGGGGTATGCGCTGTGGCTGATTCTGCCGGCGTTGGCGGTGGGCGCTGTGACGCGCAGTCTGACGAGCTTTGAAGGCGCGCTGTTCGCCCTGTTCATCCTGCGCTATTCGCCCGGGCGGTGGTTCGTGCATCCGACTTTGGAGGTGACTACGCCGCTCATCACAGACGCACTGGCGCTTTTGCCAATGCTGCTGGCGGCCGTGGTTGTAGTTGGCCTGCAATATGCGATTCGCAGCACTGTTTGGAGCCGCGTGATGCTGGTGGGCTCGGTGATTGCGTCCGGAATCCTGATGCCGCTGGAGGGCGTGGCGGTGGTGACGATGCATGCATTGAATGGCGGGTTCGAGCCGGGGCGGATCCAGGTTTCGTTCGACGAAACGGCTCGGCCAGTGAGTGACAACGAACTCAATACCTGCTGGAGTCTCGCAGTCAAGGTGGCGGGGCTTCCACGAGGTGCGGTGCTGAGCGAGATCGGAACCGCGAAGTCGGAGATTCAAGCCGATTTGGAGGGAATTCGCAAAGTCGACAGGGCTACGTTTGATGAGAGCGGTGGAGGATACAGAGAACTGGTCTGTAATGTGCCGTATCCTCCGGGGCCAGCGGATCGATGGATCAATCTGTCGCAGGACCTTCGCGTTACCCAGGATTTTGCAGTTGTTTCGACCGAGAAAATCGCGACCATGCCCGTACGGCACGGAAGCCTCGCCGCAGGAGACGTCGGTCGCTGCGAGTTCCTCACGCCGTTTCCTGAGAACACGCAGCTTCGGTGCGTACTCGCGGAGCCTGTCGTTGGCGCTATCGCCGCGGGTCTGGAGTTTCCGGGGTTCAGGGCCTTTTCAGGAAGTTTTGTGCGACCGGGAATGTTCGGATTGAGTCCCGTGTACCGGGCGAGGTTCGATGGTGAGTCGCAGACGCGCCACTCGGGCTGGCCGCTGGATCTTGCGGAGAATCGCTCAGACGCTCGCTTCGTTCTGAGAAAAGAACTGGTGATCGGTACAGTGCGGCGAGAGTCTGTGTATCACCATTTGGTATTTCCGTGGCAGGTTTTACGGCTGCCTCCGTCCCCGAGGTCGAAATGACGCAGGCAATCCATATTTTCAGGAAAGACGTTCGGCGGATGTGGCCGCAGATCGCGCTGGTGATGCTGGCGATCGGCTACTTCATCTCCCTGGCGTTCAAGACATACCCTGTCGTGCTTACTCCGCTTAGCGGAACCTCGCTCATCGAACCACTAATTGGCGCGACGGTGTGGTTCCTGATTGCCGGCGTGGTACATGAGGAATCGTTGCCCGGGGACAATGAGTTCTGGCTGACGCGCCCTTATTCTCGGGAGAGCCTGCTCGCGGCCAAGGTGATGATGGCTGTGTTCGTAGTGGCAGTGCCGCTGTTTGTGGCCGACGGAGTCATGCTTTGGGCGGTGAAGTTGCCTGTAGCGGAGAACTTTGGTGGTTTGGTTTTACGGCAACTAATTACGTCGGCATGGCTGATTCTGCCGCCATTCGCTATCGCTTCAGTGACAGGCTCGCTGACGCAGGATCTGATGGCGTGGCTGGTTGGGATTGCGATTGTGGCGGCGGCATACTTTCCAGAACCCAGTGCGGCGTTGCGCGTGGCGTATGAGAAGTATGCAATTCCAGTGGCCGTGGTGATGCTCTTGATTGCCGTGTGGCGGCAGTACGGGCACAGATCGACATGGCCGAACCGGGCGTTGATAGCAGCGGCGGTGTTGCTGCCCGCGTTTCCGTTTCCGCAAGGTGCCTCGTTCGCGATGGAGCGGGTACTCGCAACGCAGGATCCCGCGGCGGCGAATGTTGCGCTTGCGGCAAACGTGACAAGTGCGCAGGAGCCGGAGGAACTGGGGTTTGCAACGAGCCAAATGCATTGCGTCCCGATTGCGTTTGCGGTTGTTGGCGCACAGCCCGGATGGCGGATTGAACCACTGGCGGAGAAGTCGGTCTTTCGGGCGGGAGACAAGCACTGGAGCAGCGGATGGCGACGAGTGACGGGATGGAGTTTAATCGCTGCCCAAAAGGGATCGGTAAATGCCTGCGCCGATTCCAGCGGAGTGAAGGCATTGGCTGGCAGTGCGCCCGTTTCGGCGCATGTGGAATTGGCGCTGGCTGTGATTGCCGATAACGCGGTGACCAGCTTCCCCGTCCAGTTACAGCCGTTCGACGTGCCGAGTGTGGGGCGGTGCCAGTTTAAGACGTTCGGCTGGCATGAGAGCTATGGGCTCCAGTGCGAATCGGCCGTCTGGTATCCGGCTCCCGGGAACGTGGTGTCAACGACGGAGGACGTGTGGATGTCCCCCATTTTGAAATTTGACTATCCGTGGGTACCGCTGAATTTACTGCCGGGGCTGAGCCCGGTTTACGGGTGGACGACGCTGGAGTTCGATGCCCAGATACGCGCGGCGCTGGCGAATGGCGGCAGGGTGGAGTTCCGCACGGAGAAGCGGATTGCGCTGTTAGAGAGGGAAGTGGCTGTGGGAGATGTGAGATTCCTGGTGGCGCAGTGAGAGAAAAAATTATGGCCACAGATTCACACGGATGCACGCGGACAGGAAATCTTAAGACGCTGGCTGTAGTGATGGCAATTTGTTTCGCCCGCTCTGCTCATGCGCAGTCGTCGGCGCTGGCGTTTGAAGTTGCGTCGGTGCGGCTTGCTGACCCTGCCGGCAGTTCCGGACCACCGGTTCGGACATCGCCCCATTCGAAGACCGACCGCAATTTCTCGCTCCGAAATTGCGTCCAGATGGCATATGAAACGGTTCACATCACCGCTCCGGCCTGGCTCAGCGATGTCCGCCTGGACATCGTGGCGAAGGCTGCCGCGCCAGTCGATGATAAGCAACTCCATCTGATGCTGCGAGCGCTCCTGGCCGAACGTCTTGGCCTCAAGGTACATTTCGAGCCGAAGGAGATGTCCGTCTATGCGCTGACACTGGCCAAAGGCGGACCGAAGTTCTCTGAGACTACGACCGAGGGTCCCCCGGCAGGGCAGGGAAAAGGCGGCGTTTTCAACATGCAGCGTGTATCAATGAGCGACTTCGCGATCATGCTTTCCCAGTCTGTTGATCGCCCTGTTGTTGATGCGACTGGGCTGAAGGGCCGCTACGACCTGCGCCTCGACAGTGCTCCTTACCGGCCGGCCCCGAATGCCGATGGAAGTCCTGGTGCTCCTGCGGACCCTGCCGCCATCATGATCACGGCACTACAGGAGCAACTCGGTTTGAAAGTCGAATCGCGCAAGGAGAAGGTGGATTTTTTGGTCGTAGACCATGCCGGGAAGGTGCCGTCGGAAAACTGAGAACCCGCGTTAGCGGTTGACCGCGACTGGTTGCGCCATTTCCACGTGCGCCAGATCTTCCCATAGGCCGGGCTGGTAGCTGCGGACAAAGGAAAGCTCGTCGACAAAAAACTCGCGGGGGCCATCGTAGCTGGCCCAGCGTCGCCGGGCAGTTTCGGCCGCCACTAGCGCTTGTTCGGGGGTCAGATCCTGAGCGAGCGTGATGTGGGGGTGATAGCAATACAGCGGTTTGTATTGCAGCTGGGCACAGTTCAGGCTGGTGTGGAGCTTCTCCAGTTCGGGGGCTCCGCGACGCAGCGCCAGATAGACGACATTGGATTTTTCGAAAATCTCCACGGCGCCGAGTTCAACGGTGAAAGGAACGGTTTCATGGGCTTGGGAGGAGATTTGGCCGACGCTGGATTTGATATCGAGGGGAATGGGGCGGGGGGGCAAAACAGTGACGTGGGAGCGGAGTACGCAGCCCGGTTTTAGTTCAAACCGCAACTGGTCCAGAAATTCGGCCAGACGCCCCGGGATATAAGACACCAGCGCAAAATGGCAGGCGCTCGTAGTTTCCCCTTCGCAACCCATTGCTGTTCCAATTGTAACGTTCGGGGTTCGATGAGGCGGAGAACTGTACAATACAGGACATCCCCTCCCTCTTACAAACCGCGCCGGAGACCGCGCCGATTGACATCAGCGTGTCATTGCGGGAACGTGCTCCAGGTGTGACAGCCGACTATCTGCCGGCACTGACGGGCCTCAGGTTCTGGCTGGCCGTTTGGGTGATTTTGCATCATATTTGCGGCAAGGGAATGATGCTGGAAGCGTGGACAAATGCGCTGCCCGGTCCGGCGTACACGTTCATTCATGGCGGGTATCTGGCGGTCCAGACTTTTTTCGTCCTCTCCGGCTTCGTGCTGGCGCGAACATATGCGCAGGCGAAGTGGGACCGGCGTAGCCTCGGTCGGTATTTCACGGCACGGTTCGCGCGGATTTATCCAGTCTATTTTGTAGGCCTGATTGTGCTTTCGCCGTTCATCATCGAGATGTTGCTGCCGTCGGCGATCGGGAAACAGTTGGCGTCGGCGTTCACGACGGGGCAGTCGGTGAATCTGCTGGCGAATTATATTTTCGTTTTGCAGGGGTGGACAGGGTCATTGGCGGTGGGGTGGAATACACCGGCCTGGACGCTCTCCTGTGAGTTTTTCTTTTACCTGTGGTTCCCGGTGCTGTTCGCCGGGCTGCGGAATGCTCGATGGCGGATGATTTCGGCGGCGATGGTGGTGGCGATTTTGGCGCCAATCGTGTTCGATCATACCGGCGTGCCGTGGAACTGGAAGCCGATTTACCACACGGCGGATTTCGTGGCTGGGATCGCGGCGGCGCGGATTTTCGTGCTGCTGACGGAATCGGGCTGGTGGCAGGGGCGAGGCTACTGGCTGTATGTGCCGGCGGGGCTGGCTTTTGTGTGGCTGATTGTGCATCCGCATGTTGTGGATGGCAGCGGGGCGGACCTGAACACGTATCTTCGGCCGCTGAATGTGGCGATTCTGGTGGGTCTCGGGCTGGGCGGCGGCGTGCTGGCGAAATGGCTCTCGGCCCGGGTTTGCGATTTTCTGGGCAAGGCGAGTTATTCGATGTACGTGCTACATGTTCCAATTCTGTGGTGGACGGGCCGGTACCTGGTTCATGGCAAGCTCCATCTGTCGCGGCCAGAAGGCGCGGCGATTTATCTCACGCTGGTGGTGCTGGTTTCGGGGATTGTTTACCAGTGGTTCGAGGCGCCGGCAAGCGCGTGGATCAGGGCGCGCCAGAAGCGCCTGTGAACTGGTCTCCGCAGGAATCGGCGATCGATCAGGCTGTCCTGAAAGTGTTGGCGGAAACGGGCGTGCCGAGTGCGTCGATTGCGGTGTCGCAAAACGGGGAGTTGTACGCGCGGGCTTACGGCAACGCGCGGCTGAATCCGCCTGTGGCCGCGACGCCGGAGATGCGATACAAGATTGCGTCGAACGGCAAGCAGATTACCGCCGCCGCAGTCTTGCTGCTGGTTGAAGAGGGCAGGCTCTCGCTCGATGATGCGGTGGCTCGTTTCTTCCCGGATTTGACGCGCGCGCGAGAGATCACGATCCGGCAATTGCTGGCCCATACGTCGGGGTATCGGGATTACTATTCGCTCGATTATGTGGCGCAGCCGATGGGGCGCGATACGACGACGGAGGTGATTTTGGATGGCTGGGCGAAGATACCGCTCGATTTCGAGCCGGGGGCGCGGTGGCAATACAGCAATACGAACTATGTGATCGCAGGCCGGATTTTGGAGACAGTGGCTGGCACGCCGCTGCGCGAGTTTCTGCGCGCGCGGTTTTTTGGGCCGCTGGGTATGCGGTCTGTGATCGACGTGCATCATGACGACTGGAACCCTGAAGACGCTTGCGGGTATCGGCAATTCGCGCTCGGTCTGCCTCGTGAAGCCGGGCCTGAAGGCAAGGGCTGGATGTATGCGATGGGCGATCTTGCGATGACGGCGGGCGATCTGGCGACCTGGAGCCGGGCGTTGATGGAGGGTGCGGTGCTCAGGCCAGAATCGCTGCGGGAGTTGACCACGGAGGTTCGTTTGGCGGGCGGGAGCGGGACAAAATACGGGCTTGGCCTGCAGATCGGCACGACGGCGAATGGCAACCGGCGATGGAGCCACGGCGGTGGGACGGCGGGGTTTGTTTCGCGGAACACGATTTATCCTGACGACAGCGCGTCGATTACAGTGCTGACGAACGGTGAGGGGCTGGCTGCGGAAACGATTGCCGGCAAGATTGAAGAACTGGTGATCGGAGCGGTGGCGGATCCCGATGCGCCCGCTGCGTTAGAGCGGGCGAAGACGATGTTCGCCGGCTTGCAGAATGGCAAGCCGGATTCCGCGCTGATGAACGACGACCTGCGGGCATATTTCACGCCGCAAGCGATCGCCGATTATGCGGCGTCGCTGAAACCGCTGGGTGCGCCGGAGAGTTTCACCGCCGAATCGCGGCAGGATCGAGGCGGCATGACGCACCGAAGTTTTTCGGTGAAGACGGCGAAGAAGAGCCTGCGGGTCTCGACTTACGTGACGCGGGATGGGAAGTTTGCCCAGTTTTTGGTGACGCCTTTGGGGTGCGACTAAAGGCCCGCCTTCTTCCACAAACCCCCAACCCGCGCCTTCACGTCGTCGGGCATTTTCAGCACCTCCGGCCACTCGCGCGTGAAGCCCTCGCCGGGCCATTTGCGGGTTGCGTCGATGCCCATTTTGCTGCCGTAATTTACCAGGCGACTGGCGTGGTCGAGTGAATCAATCGGCCCCATGGTGAACTGGATGTCGCGTTCGGGATCGATGTTGTTCAGCGCCCGCCAGGCAACCTCGTTGTAATTTTGGACATCCACATCCTCGTCGACGACGACGATGATCTTGGTGAACATGGCCTGGCCCAGTCCCCAGATCGCGCTCATCACTTTTCTTGCGTGGCCCGGGTAGGACTTGCGGATCGAGATCAGCATCAGATTATGGAACACGCCTTCTGCAGGCATGCACATGTCGCGAACCTCGGGGATTTGCATTCGCATCAGCGGCAGAAAGATGCGCTCAATGGCCTTGCCCATGTAGAAATCTTCCATTGGCGGGGGGCCGACGATCGTTGTCGCGTAAATCGGATCGCGTCGCTCAGTAACACAGGTGACGTGGAAAACGGGGTATTGGTCGGCCAGCGAATAGTAGCCGGTATGATCGCCAAACGGGCCTTCGGTGCGAAGCTCGCCGAGTTCCACATAGCCTTCGAGCACGAGCTCGGCATTGGCCGGAACTTCGATATCGATTGTCTTGCATTTCACCATTTCGACGGGACTGCCGCGCAGGAAGCCGGCGATCATCATTTCATCGAGATCGGGCGGCAGGGGCAGGATGGCGGAGTACATCGTCGCCGGGTCGGAGCCGATTGCGACCGCGATGTCCATGCGGGTGATCTTGCCTTCGGCGACATTGCGGCGGTAATGTTCGGCGCCCTGTTTATGGGTCTGCCAGTGCATGCCGGTGGTGCGCTCGTCAAAAATCTGCATGCGATACATTCCACAGTTGCGCTTGCCGGTCTCGGGGTTCTTCGAGAAGACCATCGGCAGCGTGACGAACGGACCGCCGTCGCCCGGCCAGCAGGTGAGCACTGGGTAATCGTAGAGCGAGAAGCCTTCGGTCTTCACAACTTCCTGGCACGGCGCTTTCGTCACGATTTTCGGGAAGAACGCGCCCATCTCGGCCAGCTTCGGCAGCATCTTCAGCTTGCCGAGCAGGCCTTCGGGCATGCGCATCTCGAGGTATTCGCTGATGCGTTTCGCGACCTCGCCGACGGAATCGACCTCTAGCGCGATCTCCATGCGCCGCATGCTGGCGAAGGAATTTATCAGCACCGGCAGGCGCGAGATGGAGCCATCGGCGAGGCGAGGCTTCTCGAACAGCAACGCGGGGCCGCCGGTTTTTACGGAGCGGTCGGCGAATTCCGTAATCTCCAGGCGCGTATCGACTTCAAAAGGAACTCGCTTCAGTTCGTTGTTTTTCTCGAGGGCGCGAATGAATTCGCGAAGGTCGTTGTATGCCATGTCGTTTTGCCGTTGGGTGCGGGAGTTACCCCGATCTACTATGATTGCAAGTTCATATGAACAATCGCATCGCATTGGTAACGGGGGCCAGCCGGGGCATCGGCCGGGCCTGCGCTTTAGAGCTGGCAAAGACGGGCGCGAAGGTAGCGCTGGCGGCCCGTCAGATTGAAAAACTAGAGGAAGTGGCGGGGAAAATAAGGGCCTCCGGGGGGGAAGCCTTTGTGGTTTCGATGGACCTGAGTTCGCACGATTCCATCAAGGAAGCGTTCGCGCTGGTCGCGAAAGAGTTCGGCATCGTCAACATTCTGGTTAATAACGCAGCGGTCACCCGCGACGGGCTGGCGCTTCGGATGAAGCCGGCCGACTGGAACGACGTGATTCAGACGAATCTCTCGGGGACGTTTTTCTGCATTCAGCAGGTGTTGTCGCCGATGATTCGGGAACGCTGGGGGCGGATCGTAAATGTGTCGTCTGTGGTGGGGGAGTCGGGCAACGCGGGGCAAGCGAATTACGTAGCATCGAAGGCGGGAGTAATCGGGCTGACGAAGGCGCTCGCGCAGGAAATGGCTTCGCGCAGCGTGACCGTGAACGCTGTCGCGCCCGGGTTTATCGAGACCGATATGACGGCCGTGCTAAAGGACGAAGTGAAGGCCGCAGTGCTGGGCAATATTCCGCTGAAGCGATTCGGGAAGGCGGAAGATGTCGCGGCTGCGGTCCGATTTCTTTGTAGTGAAGAGGCGGGTTATATCACCGGACACGTACTCGACGTGAACGGTGGCATGTACATGCGTTAGGCGGCCGATGATTGCGCCGGGGTTGTCGGCGACGCCGACTGCCGGGCTGCGGCGAGGTGGACTGATTCGGCTCGGTCGAGGTGCTCGCTCATACTGCGGCGGGCGGCCTCGGCATCGCCCGCGCGAATGGCTTCGATTATTCCAGTGTGGGAGCCGATGGCGACCGCGTAATCGTGGATAGACCAGCTAATCGCAAAACTGTTGGTCATGGTACGGTGCAGCGGCACAAACATGCGGAGGCAAACGCGGTTGCCGGCCATTTCCCAAATCAGGCGGTGGAAGCGCTGGTCACTGGCGGCCACGTCGGCGAGGGACCCCGATTCAAAGTGGCGCCGCATTTCGGCCACGGATTCTTCGAGCTGCAGCAGTTCTTCCGGTGAGTGACGACGAGCGGCGCGGGCGGCCAGTTCGGGTTCGAAGATGCGACGCGCTTCGTAGATTTCGCTCGTGGTGATGCCATCGACCAGCAGGAGAAACTCGAGCGGAGCGCTCAGCGTGGTGGATGCATCTTGCGTGAGGTAAGTGCCGTCGCCCACGCGTTGCCGGACGACACCCATTACTTCCAGTGCCTTCAGTGCCTGGCGAACCGAAGCACGGTTTACGCTGAAACGCTTCGCCAGGTCGCGCTCAGGCGGCAACTTGGCGCCATGATGCAGATCGCCATCGGCGATCATTTGTTTCAGGCCCGCCACCAATGTGGTGGTGAGGTCGCGACTGGCTCTGGACGGCATTTGATTTAGGACCGGTGCCTCTGGCGTTAGTTTAGCAAAAGATTCCAAGCATCCGCGCTACGCCTTCGCGGAAGACACCCGGTATTGTGAGCAGACTCAGGACGAGATAGCCCGAGTTCTCAAAATCGTAAAAATAGCCAGGCTGGACGAGAACGTCTTTCTCTCGCAATAGACGCTCGGCAAAGTCGTCGTCCGCCGTGTCGCCTTTTTTGGGAATTACGGTGGCGTACCAACCAGCCTCCACGTTGAGATATCGCAGGCCGGAAGCGCGCAGGGTCTCGATATTCTCACGCAGGCGCGTGCGGATCTGTTCCTGCACCGGCCGGCGCAACTCAAGCAGAGACGACAGAGCACATTGCACGGGTGTTCCGGCCGAGAGATATGTATCGGCGATCACTTCGAGCCGTTGCAGCGTCTCGCGGATGACTGCATCCGGCCCATTCAGGATCATCCACGCGAGTTTCATTTGTGGCAACCCGACGGCTTTTGAAAGACCGTGCAGCGTGAACGTCAGTGCACTTTCGGTGCCTCCGAGCGTCAGCGCGCTCTCAGGACGCGGCGCAATCGCGTAGTCGCGGAAGACCTCGTCGGAGATGATCGCGATGCCGCGTTTGGCGCAGAGTCTTTCGAGATCGTGGAATTCGTGAGTGGCAATGAAATGGCCCGTCGGATTGTTAGGATTCACCACAACGATGGCGCGGGATTTGCTGTTCAGAGCCTGTTCAATAGTGTGGAAGTCGATGCACCAGACGCCGTGGTCGCAGAACAATCCATAGTGCCGCACGCGGACGGATTCGAGCGCGGCCAGATAATCGAACAGCGGATACGACGGACGCGGCACCAGAATCTCGTCGTCCGGGTTACAGAGAAGCTTGAAGATCCAGGAATAGGCTTCGCTGGTGCTTGCCGTCAAAATGACGCGGTTGGAAGGCGAGCCGTACTCGCCTGCGATCAGTTCGCGGGCGGCGGGCAAGCCAAATGGCTCAGGCTCGTAGATGGCAGCGCGAGGGTCGGCCAGCGCGGACAGAAAACCTTCAGGGTAGACGATGCCCGCGTGCGTGGGGTTCGATTCCGTTAGATCGAGTATCGGGGTGCCGGCGATCCGTTTCGCCGCCAGAATCTCTGTCAGAGCGTTGGCGTGAAATTCCTCATGAGGCAACCGGGACGAGAACTTCATGGAAGGAGGAAATCTCCGGACGCGATCCGATGATGGGGGGCGACGTTGCCCGTATAGAGATAGACCCAGGCAAGCACGGGTTCCGTCCGCTCGTCGGCGGTGGCCTCTGTCTGAATGCGGGCGTACTCGGGGCCTTCGTAATCGTCAAGCGCGGCGAGAGTCTTCGCTGGTTCGCGCAGTTGCCACAACTCGCCGTGCACGAGACCGTCGGGTTCACGGAGATACCCGGGATATGAGGTGATGTGGAATATTGAACCTCGTACGGTGGCGGCTCCGATCAGTTCGGCTTCTTTGTGCAGGCGTCGTGCGTACGGGTTCTGGAACTGGCTGCGCAGCGTTCCGTATACGAAAAGGTCGGCGGTGGAGGGGCGGTCAGGCACTCTGGCTTATAGTATTGCGTGATGACCGACTGGAAAGCCCTGGCAGCCGCGCGCTGCCCCGATCTACCTGAAGATGCTGTTGCGCGGATCGCACCTTCCCTTGCCGCACTGGAAGCGACGTTTCGCCCATTGGCGGCAACATTGAAGCCGGAAACGGAACTTGCTATCACGCTCTCATATTTGCGGGAGCGTGGCGAATGACTATTGAACAAGCCGCCCGGATGCTGCGGGCACGGCAGGTTTCGGCCGTCGAACTGGCTCAGGATTCATTGAAGGCGATTGAGAAAGAACAGACGCGGTTGAATGCCTTCATCACGATTACGGCCGATACTGCCCTGGAACAGGCGCGCCGGGCGGACGAAGATTTTGCGCGTGGTGTCGATCACGGTCCGTTGCAGGGGATTCCGTACGCATTGAAGGATCTGTTCAATACGCGGGGAATTCGGACGACAGGTGGTACGAAGATCTACGCCGATAACATTCCAGACCACGATTCGGCGGTCGGCGAGAAACTGCAGGCGGCGGGCGCGGTTCTAATGGGCAAGACTGGTCTGCATGAACTCGCCTACGGGGTGACCAGCAACAATCCGCATTACGGTGCGGTTCGCAATCCACGGGATCCGTCGCGGATACCGGGTGGATCGAGCGGAGGCTCAGGCGCGGCAGTAGCGGCGGGGTTGGTCTTTTTCGCCATGGGCAGCGACACGGGCGGATCGATCCGAATTCCGGCGGCATACTGCGGTTGCGTGGGGCTCAAACCGACTTTCGGCAGGGTGAGTCGGTTCGGCACCATGCCGCTGGGGACTAACCTGGACCACATGGGTCCAATGACGCAATCGGCGCGTGATGCCGCGCTGGTGATGGACACGATTGCCGGATATGACGCCCGGGACGAGAGCTCCGCACACGAGGCGGTGGTCGGTTTCGCCCCTGAGGGGTTCTCCTTAAAGGGAATTCGACTGGGTGTGCCGGAAAACTTCTACGGTGAGCGCGTGGCGCCAGAAGTAGCAGACGCATTCGCAGCGTCACTGAAACGGGCGGAGGCCGCTGGCGCAGTACTGACACCGATACGGGTGCCGGATCCGGCGGAAGTCAATGCGGTGGGCCGGTTGATTCTGCTGGCGGAGGTTTCCGCCATGATGGAACCGTACGTCGGACGCCGTGGCGATTTCGGACCGGATGTGCGGGCATTGCTGGATCAGGGGCGTCTTCTTGCTGCCACCGATTACGTCAATGCGCAAAGGCTGCGGCGGCGGATGCTGCGTGAATGGGAGACGCTATGGGAACGCGTCGAGGCGCTGTTGACGCCTACTGTGCCGATTTTGGCTCCGCTGATTGGCCAGACGGATGTGGCGTGGACTGCGGAGGGAGAGACGGAAGACGTGCGGCTTGCGACTACCAGATTCGTTCGGGCGATTAACGTGCTGGGTTGGCCGGCGGTGTCAATACCGTTGCCGAGTCGAGGGCTGCCAGTGGGGCTACAAGTCATCGGAAAACCGTTCGACGAGGCCACAGTACTGGCAATTGGCCATTCACTTGATTGAAATATATGGGGTGAATTGACCACCCTGTAAGTAAGTTTCGCCACAAGAGAGTTGACTTGCTTTAGGTATGAATAGACGTATTCTTGTCAAAAGGCGGTGCCGTCGGATATGAAATTTGGTATTGCCTGTGCCGCGTGGGTACAAGGGTTCAGTCTTAAGCCACGATCTTTGTAGAGTTTTGGGGGAATTTGCCCGATGTGGACTCATGCGTGCAGTGCGAAGGCAACGGTACCGGGTCGTGCCGGAGGACAGTTGCCACCTCAAGGTGGTGCATGGTACTGTAATCGAAGCGAAACCTTGAGCTCTTGTAGGGGCAGGAAGACATTAGTTCGATAAGGAGAAGCGAAGTGAAGATATTTCGTTCATTCACATTGTGTTTAACGGCTGTTCTGGTTTCTACAGTTTTCCTCTCGTCGGCGAGGGCGCAGTCGTTGTTGTCGGGCGACATCTCGGGAACGGTGACGGATCCCAGCAGCGCGGTAGTGACGGGGGCGACTGTCGATCTCAAGGGCCTCGATACGGGCGCAACCCAAAGCACGAAGACGGACGGCAGCGGCGTCTATCGATTTAGTTTGCTGAAGACGGGGCGCTATTCGGTTTCCGTGAGTCATTCCGGATTCCAGACGACCGATAAACAGATCACGGTGCAGGTGGGTCAGATCGCGACGGTGGACGTCCAACTCACGGTTGGCCAGACCAGCCAGACGATTGAGGTCACGGCGTCGGAACCGGTGCTGACTGCCGCGCCGAGCGGCACGACGTCATTCACTCCGCTTGAGGTTGAACTGCTGCCGAGTGCGGGTGGCGACCTCACAAATATTGCCGAGACGGCAGCTGGCGTGGTGATGAACACGGTCGTCGGGACGACCGGCTACGGGAATTTCTCAATGAACGGTTTGCCCGCGACCTCCAATCTTTTCACGGTCAATGGCGAAAACGACATGGACCCGTATTTCAATATCAATAATTCAGGCGCGACTAACCTTACCCTGGGTGGAAACGAAATCCAGGAGGCGACGGTGATCGCAAGCCCCTACGGTGGCCAATACGGCCAGCTTTCAGGCGCACAGGTGATCATGGTGACTAAGTCCGGCAGCAATGACCTCCATGGCAACGCGCAGTACTTCTGGAACGGTCGCGCGGTGAATTCGAACGACTGGTTTAACAACTACTACGGAACACCGAAGCCATTCTCGAATGCGAACCAATGGGCGGCGTCAGTTGGTGGCCGTATCATCAAGAACAAGACATTCTACTTCGTCGACAACGAAGGACTGCGGTTCGTGCTTCCGGACGTGATTTCCGCGACGATTCCGACCCCGGCCTTCTCGACTGCCGTTTTGAACAACGTCACCAAGCTGCAGCCGAATGAGGCGGCGGCCTACAAGACCATGCTGAACCTGTGGGATACAGCCCCGGGTGCGTCGAGCGCTCAGGCAATTGCAAACACCAGTTCCTGCAATTCGCTTGTGCTGCCGGGCTTCAATCCCGCTACAACTGCGTGCGCGGAAAAGTTTCAGGCCACGCCTTCGGCGCTGGCGAGCGAATGGGTTCTGGCTTTCCGAGTCGACCAAAAGATCGGCAACAAAGACAACATGTACTACCGCTATCGCGCGGATAAAGGTACGCAGCCGACAACTATCGATCCCATTAACGCTAACTTCGACGCTATTTCAAAGCAGCCGGCCTGGGACAACCAACTCAGCGAAACTCACGTTTTCTCCCCGACGTCCACCAACCAGTTCATCACGTCGTTCAGTCACTACGTGGCACAGTTTGCGCAGGACCCGGCCAAAGTGGGCAGTACTTTCCCTTATGAGATCGTCGCCTCCGGTGCAGTGCCCTTTACGACCTTCAATCTGCAGGGAGATTTCCCGCAGGGCCGTAATATCACTCAGTATCAGTTCATCGACGACTTTACGAAGGTAAAGGGACGGAACACGTTTAAGTTCGGCGAGAACTATCGTCGTTATGACGTGAGCGACCACAATTTCTACTACAACAACCCGGCGGTGTATTTCGGATACGTCACAGCGGGTCTACAGAACTTTGCGAACGGAATCGCCTATCAGTACCGGCAGTCCAAGAACATCGCGACCGATGTGCCCGTTGCACTGTGGGGAGTGGGCGTTTACGCCCATGACGACATCAAAGTCGCAAGCAATCTCACGATTACGTTAGGCTTACGGGGAGAACATAATTCCAATCCCGTGTGCCAGTTCAACTGCTTCGCCAACCTGAAAGGACCGTTCAGTACCCTGGCCAGTGTGACGAATGCCAACCCTGGATCGGTACCATACAGTTCAGATATCAACTACGGCCAGCATCAGGCTTATCAGGGTGTGGATGCCCTGAACCTCCTCCCCAGCGCGGCGTTCAGCTGGGCACCATTTAAAGATGGCAAGACGGTTGTCAGCGGTGGTTACGGAATCTTCTACGACAACGCTCCGGCGGGTCTTGTAGATGATTTGCTCTCCAATCCGCCAGCGGCGGTGGCCCTTCGGGTCCGGCCGGCGGCGGGAGTATTGGGTTTCGACCCAGGTCCGAACGGCGGCGCCGCGATATTCCAGGCGTCGGCGAACGCCTTCAGCATCACCAAGACCTATTCGCAGATTTCCTCGGCCCTCCAGTCTCTGGGTGCCGTGTTCAATTCTCCGTCCGCGGACGGCATTGTTGGTACAGTTCACTCGCCGCGTGTGCAGCAATGGAACCTCCAGGTACAGCGCCAGCTGACGAATTCGGTTGCGTTGATCGTGAATTATGTTGGCAACAGCAGCGCTAACGTGCCTTATACCAATCAATTTGTCAACGCATATGACTTGTACGGGATCTATCCCGGCGTTAAGGGAATTCCGGCGACAGCTCCGGATCCAAACTACGGTGTGGTGACGCAGGTACAGAGTGGCGCCAAGGCGAATTATGAGGGTCTGCAGGTCACGTTGCGCAAACAGTTTAGCCACAACTTCTCAGGACACTTTAATTACACCTGGGCGCACGCTCTGGACGACGTTTCCAATGGCGGGATTTACAGCTACGGCGATTCACTGCTCGGCCAACTGGTGCCGTATGCGCTTAATTCGGTCAATTACGGTAATGCGGACTACGACATCCGGCACACATTCACCAGCGATTTCGTGTACACCCCGAAATTCAAGACCGGAAACAAGGTTGCCGACGAGGTTCTCGGCGGATGGCAGATTGGCACGAAGCTGACTTATCACAGCGGCATGCCGTTCTCCGTCACCGACAGCAACACCGCGCTCGGCAATTACAGCGGTTCGCTTCTGGCGATACCAACAGGCAGGCCGGCGGAAGTCGCGGGCGGCTGTGGCGAGGCGGCTGCTACTACCCCGTGCCTGAACTACAATGCATTTGTCGATTCTAATGCTCCCACGTTCACGACGTATCCCAGCTTTTCGCCTCAGTCGCGGAATCAATATCGGGCGCCGGGATTCTTCAATGTGGATATGAACCTGTTCCGCACGTTCCCGCTCACGGAACGGGCGAAACTGGCTATTGGCATCTCGGCGTACAACTTCCTGAACCATCCGAACTTTGCAGCGCCTGACAGCGGATTCGGAGATGCGACGTACGGTCAGATTACAGGCATGGTGGGCGCGGCGACGAGCGCCTACGGTAACTTCCTTGGCTTCGATTCTTCTGTCCGCGTCATTCAGATGTCGGGCAAGATCACGTTCTAAGTCAAACAGCAGGTGTAGACTATCGGGCGGTGGAGCGGTTTGCTCCGCCGCCCGTTTTGTTTTGGTTTGCCGTAAACTGAAAACAACTCATGTGGAAGCGCATTTCAATCGTCCTGCTGGCGATCCTGCTGATCGCATCGGTGGCGCTTGTGCTCTGGGAGGGTTCCCTCAACAACAGAGCGTCGTACCCGGGACCGGATCCTTCGCAGACCTTTGTGCTGTTCGGCGTCTCGATCCTGATTTTCCTGCTCATGTTGACGCTCGGCTTCCTGCTGGTGCGGGATTTGATCAAGCTCTGGATCGCGCGGCGTACCGGCGGGGCGGGTTCGCGCATCCGCACCCGGCTGCTGGTGGGCGCGCTGGCGCTCAGTCTGATGCCCGTATTTTTCATGGTGCTGTTCAATTATTACGTTCTGAACCGAACGCTCGATAAGTGGTTTACAGGACCTGCCGAGCACGTTCTCACCGATTTCAAGACTATCGGCGAAGCGCTTAAAGAACAGACGAGCGGCCGCGCGCTGGCGGAAGCGCAACTGATCGCTCAATCGCCAGAGGCTGAGGCCCTGCTGAACGGGTCAGGCGCGTCACCCGACTGGCTGGCAGGTTTTTGCAGGGGAAACGGTTTGATTGCCGCCCGAATCATGCCTGCGGGCTCCATGACACCGGTGGCAAGCTTCGGCACGATAACGGCGACGAGTGGCACTGCGATGACCAAGATCAGGCGCGCCGGTACCGAGATAGGCACTGTGCTTGTGGCTGCCGGGGTGCCGGTGGACATTGCGAAGACGGAGCAGGAAATACAGGAGCATCAGCGCGAGTCAGAACAACTGCGCGATGAGCAGAGGAGCGTTCGCACCACGCTGACGCGTGTGCAGTGGCTCATTGCCCTTTTTATTTTTTTCGTGGCTGCCTATTTCGCTCAATACCTGGCCAGGCAAATGAGTCTTCCGATTACGGCGCTGCTGCAGGCTGCCGGGGAAGTCAGTCGCGGCAACCTGAGCCATCGAGTGGAACCGACGGGAATTGACGAGATGGCGGAACTGGTGAGCGGTTTCAACCGAATGACGGCGGATCTGGAGGCCAATCGCGCCGAACTGGATACGCGGCGGCGATTCACCGAGGCAATTTTGGAGAGCATTCCCACGGGCGTGATTTCCGTGGACGCCGGCGGTCTGATTCAACGCGTGAATAAAGCGTTCACGCGTATGTGGCCGGAAGCGCCGCTGCCCGACGGAAGAACCCGCGTTGCCGCCCGCCTTGACGATTTGTTCCCACCGGAGGATGCGGCGGAGATTCGTTATCTGATGAACCGCGCGCGGCGTACGGGCCTCTCTTCGCGCCAGTTTGAGGTGCGCACGCCATCGAAGACGCTGCATCTTGCCATTACAGTGGCGGCCATCGAGGGCGGGCGCAATGCCGGATTCGTCGTCGTGATCGAAGATACCAGTGATTTGCTGCGGGCACAAAAGGTGGCGGCCTGGAGTGAAGTCGCACGGCGGGTTGCGCATGAAATCCGCAATCCTTTGACGCCCATCACGCTTTCCGCCGAACGCATCGTTCGACAGGCGAACCGGGCTTCGTTGCCGGCAGGTGTGGATAGAGTACTGCGTGAATGCGCCGGCACGATCCTCGATGAAACGGCTTCGGTCAAGCGGCTGGTGGACGAGTTCTCGCAGTTCTCGCGATTGCCCGCAGCGCAGTTGGTCCTGTGCGATTTAAACGATATTGTGTCCGCAGGCATCGGTGTTTTCGAGGGGCGTCTGGAGGGCATCGAGCTTACGATCGACCTCTCGCCCGGTCTGCCGCCAGTGATGGCTGACCCTGAGCAACTGAAACGCGTTGTGGTGAATTTGATCGACAATGCCGCCGAAGCCATGCAGGATTCGCCCGTGAAGATTCTGCAGGTGCTGACTCAGATTGGCGCGGGGGATTCCGCGGAGATTGTGATAGCCGATTCGGGCTGCGGTGTAACGGCCGACGAAAAGGAAAAGCTGTTTCTGCCTTATTTTTCGACGAAGGGGCGAGGCACCGGACTCGGGCTGGCGATCGTCAGCCACATCCTGACGGAACACGGTGCGAGTATCAGCGTGGAGGATAACAAACCGAGCGGGGCGCGGTTCACGATTGAGATAACTGCCGCAGGGGCGTCCGATGAGATAACGGCTGTTTCGCCCGTTACCGTGCGGGCTTGAAACGGGCGCTTAAACGATTTGCAGGCTCAACGGGAATTTGGTCGCTCTGAATGCCTGCGCACAGCTCCCTGACCTGGTCACGGCTCTGAAACGAGAGCACTGCTACTAAACTTGTTACTGAGCCGCCGTTATGAAATCGCCCCGTATCCTGATCGTTGACGACGAGCCCGGAATTCGCCAGTCGCTAAGCGCCGTGCTCGACGACGAAGGTTTTCGCGTGGATTCGGCACAGAGCGGAGAACGCTGCCTGGATGCGTTGAGCGAGACTTTGTATGAGGTGGTCCTGCTCGACATCTGGCTGCCGGGGGCGGATGGCCTGGCGGTACTGGAACGCATCCAGAAGATGCCGGCAGCGGACAGGCCGGTGGTGGTGATGATTTCCGGCCATGCCACGATCGATACGGCGGTTCGCGCCACGAAACTCGGGGCTTTCGATTTTCTTGAAAAGCCGCTTTCCATTGAACGAGTGCTGCTGGTCGTAAAAAACGCGATCGAGCATCGGCGCCTGCGGCTTGAGAACGAACAGTATCGCGAGTCGGCAACGGGCCAACCTTATATTGTGGGTGACAGCGTTCCCATGAAGGCGCTGCGCCAGCAACTGGCACTGATGGCCAGCACGAACGGCCGCGTGCTCATTTATGGCGAAAGCGGGACGGGCAAGGAACTGGTGGCGCACGCGCTGCACGCCATGAGTCCGCGCGCGGCTAAACCTTTTGTGGATGTGAACTGCGCGGCGATTCCGGAAGATTTGATTGAAAGCGAACTGTTCGGACACATGAAGGGTAGTTTCACGGCCGCACACGAGCGAAAGATCGGCAAGTTTCAAAAGGCGGATGGTGGCACGCTGTTTCTTGATGAAGTAGGCGACATGAGCCTGAAGACTCAGGCGAAGGTGCTGCGAGTGCTGGAAGATCAT
>CAIKAS010000308.1 GCA_903825445.1 uncultured Acidobacteriia bacterium | reverse complement strand
TGTAGCGGCCGAATACCTTCAGACCAATGCCCAAATCGGTTACGTGGTAATCGATATCGACCCGGGAGAGAAGGGTTCCACAGCGCAACTGCGGAAGCGCCTGGATGGTGTACCCGGCACGATTCGTACGCGTTTGTTGTATTGATTTCTCTCCAAATAAAAAAAGAGGAAACGCCTCCGTGCGCCTCCTCTTTTCCCTCCCGCCACTGGCACGCGTATGGTTCGCGATGCCGTGAGGCGTGTGAACCCGGCGCACCTCCGCGCACGCCGGTTTATATTTTAGCCGGGGATACCTCCGCGCACCCCCGGCACCTCGGCAAAGTTAATCCTCCACTTTGCCAACGTAGAATCGGCCCTGGCTTCGCTACTCCCTGACGGAAACGGAAATCGCGTACGGCCAGATGAGCCGTTTACTGACCACTGAGTGCCGGGTAGGTACGTTTTGTTTCACGGGCGATTTCGCCCGCGCAGATGGGGGTCCAGTACCTTCGGTTGGTTATTTGGCAAAGCCCAGTTTCCGCAAGGTTGCATCTGGTTCCTGATCCTCAAACTGCAGGAGCATGGCCTTTTCATAGCCGTCCTCCAGAGCCACGGCCGCCGGTGGCAGATCGAACGGGAAGAGCTTCCTGAGGGCTGTCAAATCGTTGGAAACGGAACCTTTACTCTTCAGGCCAGAGACTTCCATGAAATGATCGGCTGTTCCTGGACTATCGGTGGGGACTCCGATAAATCGAGTTCCGGTCCAGTCGAGCGCGGCGAGTTTCCTGCCAGCCGCGAGGCAGTGCATGCAGTGCGGGTCGAAAAAGTAGATCAGGACGTTGCCTTCCCTTAGCGAAATCGGGGTGCCGTTTTCCGCGGTGATCGATGCAGGGGCCAGTGTCCCCTTATGCTTATTGACGGCAACGCCATAAGAAACCAGCCCGAAAACTGCAACGGAAGCCAGAATGATCGACGCAACACGAAGATCCCTGGCTGGTTTGGCCCAAATACCTGCGCCGACGGCCAGCAGCAGCATCGTCCCATCGCCTATGAAGAATTGAGGCCCAACTGCCCGTTTGATCCACGGAAAACACGAGCATTCGGCACCAATGAGTTCGCGATAATGAATGCCGATGAAGACTATGAAAGCGATCATTAGCAACGATCCGCATAATGAGCCCCAGCGGCGAAACCGGGGAACGAGCAGCAGGACCCCGGTGAAGGTCTCGGCAATACCGAAGGACACGGCGGCAAAAACGCTTAGCGATTCCGGGACTTTCGCCTGAGCGAGACGGACGGCAGCACCGATGGGGTCGGTTGCTTTCCAGAGACCTGCAACCAGGAAAACGATCGAAATGAGAATCGCACAGGTCCAGTTGAGGACGACCTGCCATGTGCGTTGTTCGGTTAGTATAACTGGCGTGTTCGGAACGGCCGCAGCTTCGGGCATATACAACTTGAGTATAGGGGAACGGGACGAAGCGTCGAAAAACTTCGATATAATCGACTCGTTATGCGAGTCCTGCTCTGTTTGACTGTCGCTACCTCAGCCTTCTGCCAGGCGATTGCTGTAACCAGTTTCGACGCCCCTCATCTGACTGCGTCGGTGGCGACTTACAAGGGCAAGCCGGCGACTCGATTCGTTGAGCGCGGCGGCGCCGCCGATCAGTCGCTGCCGAGCGACGGCTCGGGGGGCCTCGCGGTGTTAAACGAGCCGACCTTCCATAACGGCACTATTGACGTTGAACTCGCGGGCCAACCGGCAGTTGGTTCGGCCGAGGCGGCTCGCGGATTTGTCGGAATCGCATTCCGCCTGCAAGGTGGCACCGCAAAGTACGAGGTGGTGTACCTGCGCCCCACCAATGGCCGGGCAGACGATATGCTGAGACGCAATCACTCCACGCAATACGAGGCCTTTCCTGATTGGCCCTGGAACCGACTCAGAAGTGAATCGCCAGGCGTCTATGAATCCTATGTCGATGTGGAGGCCGGAGCGTGGACGAAGTATCGCCTCGTTGTGAACGGAACCAGGGCAGAACTTTATGTCAACGGGGCGGCCCAGCCCTGTCTGA
>CAIKAS010000307.1 GCA_903825445.1 uncultured Acidobacteriia bacterium | reverse complement strand
TTCCACCTCACCCGTGACGAAATCTTTGATGCGTTGCGAGTCGGTTTTGCGCCTCATCATCTGATCGAGCAGCGGCAATTCACGTACCGGGCTGAAATCCGGCTTGCGCTGCCACGCGTGATTGATGCCGCGGCCACCGAACGGCTCGGCGAGCCCGCCGAGGTGGAAATGAAGGCCGGTGCTTATGGAGCACTGTCGATCTCCTCGGGTCATGCTTCTGGTCCAGCGAGAGTTCTGCATGAAGCCACTGAAGCAGGCGACTTTGGCACTGGTTACATTCTCGTGTGCCCGAGCACTGATCCTGCATGGACGCCCTTGTTCGTCAACGCAGCTGGACTCGTCCTCGAATGCGGCGGAGCCCTTTCACACGGTGCCGTCGTAGCCCGCGAAATGGGCCTGCCCGCCGTGGTCCTCGCCGACGCTACCAGGATTTTCCGAAATGGCGAACAGATAGAAATCGATGGAAATAACGGTTGGGTAGGTCGCGCCCGGCCCGATTCCAGCCAACCTGCCTCCGAGGTGATCGATGTTGATGTCACTGACACCAGGATTCCCCGTAACCTGATCCCGCCCCCCTCCGGAGCGAAGGACCGCCGGGCCGCTTCCTGGCGCAATATCGCTCTCGGCTTCTGGGTGCTGTATTTGCTGGGCTTTTTCCTGCTTCCAAAAACGTGGGTCCATGAGCCGACGCTGGCTCTGTTGGATTTCTTCCTGTGGCCGATTGCCGTGAGTTTGGGCAAGCCTGCTGTCGTCGCCATTGTCGCCGCACTGGTGGGCGCCACCACGCTGCTGGTTCAAAAATTCACTACCGACAATCGCCAGTTACTGGAAGCGAAACGTCGCGCCGCTCTTCTAACGCAGGCCGCGAAGTCATTGCCGGAGAATTCACCGCGTCGGCGCGCCATGACTGACGTAGCGGCATCTGTGAACAGCCGCCTGCTCATGGCGCGTTTGGTTCCGATCTGTCTGCTGCTGGGGCCGATGATGATGCCGTTTGTTTGGTTCAAAGATCGCGTGGATCCCACGGTTCCCACCGCGGCCGCCGGGTCGCCCGTGCAAATTGTCGCGACCGTGGATGGCGAATGGAACGAACCGATTCGCATCCAGCTCCCGGCGGGCATGGCGCTCGATGAGACCACCGCCGCTGTTCGTACCCTGCCACCGGTACGCAGAACGCTCGAACATTTGCTCACGCTATACCGTGAACCGCAGAGCAAGACCGATGGGCCCTGGGAACTCCAGGTAGCGCCCGATTTTGCAAGGATGCAGACGGCCAGCAACCTCAAAAGCTATCTCGATGCCGGCCTGCCGCCGCAAGGTGTGACGTGGATGCTCCGTCCGTCGGCAAACACATCCGGTCGTTTTCCGGTGAGTGTTGTTACGGATGGACATCCGCCCCTCAGCGTCAATGTAGTGCTCGGAAACCAGTACCCTCCGGCCACTCTCACCACCACGGGCAGCGCAGTTTCACCACTGAAAGAACTGCGCGTGGTCTATCCCGCCGCATCTCAAAAGCCGGTTTTCTGGCAGCCTCTGGCAGCTCTGGGTTCACCCCTGGAAATCGGCTGGCTCTGGCTTTATCTCCTCACTTACCTGCCGGTGCTTTTTATCCTGCAGGCGCTAATGAAAGTGGCATGAATGAAATCACATCAACTCCGGGAGTACGCATATATGTACATGACTAAGTACCTGCTCACAGGAATCGCATCGGCGTTATTTCTTTCGATGACCCTGGCCGCCCAGTCCGCACCCGGACAATCCGCGCAAGCCGGACCCGGTGGCAATGCTGCGACCGCGACTGCTGCGACCGATAGTCTCCAGTCTCTGATCAAGGCGACTGACGAGGAATGGAAGGTCATTAACCCCAGGCTGCAGGCGGTGGTGACCGCGCGCCAGGCGGTGATGACTTATACGGCGACTGCCGCTGGCAGAGGGGGATTCGGCGGCGGACCCAACTTCGGCACCGATAGTTTCGACGGGCCGGGCAACGGTATCGGCGGTGGACGAGGTGGACGCGGTGGTCCTGGCGGGTTTGGAGGTTTCGGCGGTCCAGGCGGTCCCGGTGGTCCGGATTTCGGCGGCGGTGGTGGACGCGGTGGCCGAGGTGGTGGCCCCGGCGGTCCGGGTGGTTTTGGAGGTCCGGGCGGTGGCGGTGGCAGTAACCCGGTCAGTGCGGCACTGGCCGAACTCAAGACCGCTCTGGCCGATACAAGCAGCACGCCCGAGCAGATCAAAACCAAGCTGGACGCAGTTCGCAACGCACGTCAGAAGGCGGCCACTGATCTCGCGACCGCCCAGAAGAAGTTACTCCCTCTGCTGAGCGCAAGTCAGGAAGCAACGCTGGTGAGCCTCGGGTATCTCGATTAGGTCCGCGCGTATCAAAAGCGACTGCTCTGGAAATTTAAGAAATCAAGTTCGGGAGACAAAGACAAATGACGCACTCAAACCATCCAAATTTCACATGTCGGCTGACTCGCCTTGCTCTCGCCACCTTATGCCTGGGCCTCGTCACTCAATCCTGGGCCTATATCGACCTGGCCCCCACCATCACCAAGATCATCGGTGATTCTCAGAAGATCTCCCTCGTCGAAGTTACTGGGTCCAACGAGTCCACCCACGCGCTCACGCTCAAAGAGGTGCGCTCTCTGAAAGGCGCGCCCGCCGAGGCTCCCGTCGTTCACAACGTCGCATCGTCGGATGGCAACATCGTCCCGCCAGCCATTGTGCAGTGGGCGGACATTGGCGCGAGGGGCGTCCTGTTCTCATCGCGCACCACGTCGCTGCTCTGTTTTGGCGACGGCTGGTATCAGGTCAAGAATTCCGGCGGTGAATGGAAACTGGGAGTCGATCGCTCTGATCTTCCTCTCGCCTATTACGGTTCGGTTTCGCGGCTGGCGGATGGAATCGCCACCATGCTCGCGGGCGGTGACGCAATCCTGACCATGGTGCAGCATGGCGCCGATGACAACGCAGCCAGCTTCGATCTTGCACTGAACCGCATGAATCTTCCGAACGTCATCCGTGTTCAGCGCATTCGCGCCAACATGTCGATGCCTGGCACCGTCATGGCCGTCTCGGTGAATCCCGCGTACGTGATCGGGCAGGGCCTGGTAGGCGAAGACGAACTCCCGGCACTTCTGCAACGCCTCTCGTCTCCGGATGCCGTCGTTCGCGCCGAAGCGGCGGACGACCTTTTGCAACTCGGCCACAAAGCTCGCTCCGCCGAGGGTGCGCTGATAAAACTTCTGGCAGATCCGGCCGAGCGTGTTCGCATTTCGGCCGCCGCCGCAATCCTTCGCATTACCGGCAGCAATGCCGACGCCGTGACTGTTCTCTCCAAAGGTCTCGCCAGTTCGGATGCCGCAGTGCGGCGCGTGACTGCGGAAGCCGTCGGCCGCACGGGTCAGGGCGCAGGACCGCTTGTTAGCGGCCTCGCCGCTGTGTTGAAGGATCAAAACGTCCAGACGCGTCGCGCCGCCGTTCGGGCCGTCGCCACCCTCGGGCCCGTCGCCGCAGGTGCGGTCAGCGCCCTCGTCCCGCTGTTGAACGATTCTGCCCTGATGATCGAAGCGGCCGACGCTCTCGGGCGCATCGGACCTGCCGCCCGCCCGGTGCCTGCGCGTTTAGTCGCGATGCTTGCTGACGATCACCCAATGGCCGTGCATCTGGCGGCGGTTCGCGCCATGGCGCAAATCGGCGGACCCGAAGCCCACCCTGCCGTCGATTTCATCATTAAAGCGCTGCCGACCCAGGACGAGATCGGTGAGTACAACATGGAGATCTTCCTGTCTCTGCTCGGCCCGGTCGCCACCGATGCAATTCCCGCCTCGCAGAGCACCAAGCTTACCCATCCCGTTTTACCGACTGCTACGCTCTGGGCCATCAAAGCTGACAGCCTTCCATGGCAAAACGGCGGAGGGGGTAGGGGAGGCTTTGGCGGTGGTATGGGCGGCGGCGGAGGCAATGGCCTCGATCTCGTCTCCTCCATGTATGTTGCGTACTTCCACGAGTTGGGTGAACGGCTCCGCCCCGTCGCGTTGATACTTCTCAAGCAGATTCAGGACGGCACCGATAAGAATACGCCGGACTGGGGTTACAAATTGTTGGCCTGTGCCCCGGCCGATGCCATTGCCCAACTCACGGCAGCGCTCAATTCGGACAATCAGGCCACCCGCGAGCATGCCACTGTCGTGTTGGCCGCCATGGGCTCCGCTGCGGCTCCCGCGCAAGCTAAACTTCAGGCCGCCATCGACAAGGCTTCTAACGATCACGAGAAGCGCCTGCTCCAATGGGCAGTGGGCGAAATCGTAGCGGAATAGTCACTGCGAGACTCTCTCGAAAAGATAAGGCCCGCCTGGAACCTGCGTTCCTGACGGGCCTTTCGATTTCAGCGCGACTGATATTTACCGCGACTGATACTTCGGCGAAGACAGATAACCGGTAATCGTATCCTTGCCCACAGAATTGATCACGATCTCATAAAGCGACTTCGAGACGTAAAACTGAAGCGGCTCGTTGATGTTGCGATCCTTCTTCTCAGTCAGCTTGTCGTCGGCCATCACGTTGAGCGTGAACTTATTCTTCTTGGGGTCTGTCTTCTCCAGCTTCAGGCTGATGTTGGCCACCTTCTGCATGTCCTTCTGCTTCTTCAGCGTGAATTCCACGTAGTTTCGTTCACCCAGCTTTTTCAGTTCATCAAGTTCTTTGCCGTTAGTCGCCACCAGGCTGTTAGTGCCGCCCAGATCGCCCTGAACTTTTTTCAGCAGCGCAATGTTGGCGTTGAGGTCAGTCTTGGTTTGGTCGAGCGAGGTTTTGGTCGCATTCAG
>CAIKAS010000306.1 GCA_903825445.1 uncultured Acidobacteriia bacterium | reverse complement strand
GTACAACAGCTGACCCAGCCTACTGCAACTCAGGTCATCGACGACGCAAGCGGCAATCCTATTACAACGCAGCTGACCGCGCAACAGATTTTCGACGCACGCGACGCGGGCGGCGCACCAACCACGGGAAACGTGTTTGCTGCTCTCAACGATTTGCACACAGCGCTGGTAAACGGGGATACCGCGGGTGTGACAACGGCAAACACAGAGTTGACCCAGGCGCTGAGCCATCTAAATCAACAGCTTTCGTTCTACGGGCAAGCGGAAAACAGAGTGACAAGTTCGCTCAATATCGCGCAGAAGTTTCAGCTCAGCGAACAGAGTGCGTTGGGGAATGTTCAGAATGCCGACATACCCACCGCGGCACTTGCGCTCAGTCAGGCACAAACACAGCAGCAGGCCACGTTGTCGGTTGAAGCAAAGATTGAACAAATGCCCACGCTTTTCAGCTATTTAGGCTGATTTAGCGACGGCGGGCGAGTGATTTCCGGCGGGTAAACCGCCGCCGGTTCAGTCCATTCGCACTCGCCTTACCCATCAAAACACCATTAGAAACGCTTTTCGATTCCGTCGATGTGACATTGAGGCACTATGATTCACGTCACGAGGCTCAACCACTCGTCCCTGGTCCTGAACAATGACCTGATCGAACATATCGAGGTCACGCCCGACACGGTTATCACCATGACTACGGGACAGCGTTTCACGGTACTGCAAACGCCGGATGAGATTGTGGATCTTGTCCGAGCCTACCGCCATTCTTTACTCATCCCCGATCACCTGAGCGCGGATTCACCAAAACTCAGGGAAGTTTCGCGCCAGCTTCCGGTTGTTGCGGAGGCGCACGATGGCTTCTAAGGAAAAGAAGCGTCGCGGTGGATCGCTGAAGATCGATTTTGCAACCATTGGCGGACTAATCGTCGCGTTCGGGGCCATCGCGGCAGGGTTGCAGATGGAAGGTGGAAAGCTCCAGGATATATCGCAGGTCACGTCCGCCCTGATCGTCATCGGCGGGACCTTTGGGGCATGCATGGTCTCGACGCCTGGGAAGGTATTGTGGGGCGCAATCAAGCAATTCGGCGCAATTTTCCTGGGCAGCGAGCAGTCACCGGACGTTTTAATCGAAGAAATTATAGGATTCGCCGTCCTTGCGCGCAGAGACGGCATTCTCGCTCTGGAACAGCCCGCCGAATCGATTGCAGATCCCTTCCTCCGGAAGGCTATGAGTCTGGCAGTCGATGGAGTTGATACGGGCCGGATCAGAGAGACGATGATGCTGGAAATCGCCACCTTCGAGAAGCACGCGGAAGCCGAAGCAAGGGTATTCGAGGCGGCGGGCGGCTATTCGCCCACCATCGGAATCATCGGTGCCGTGATCGGGCTCATTCAGGTCATGAAGAACCTGGCGAACATTGAAGAAGTTGGTCGCGGCATCGCAGTGGCATTCGTCGCGACAATCTATGGCGTGGCCGTGGCCAACCTGGTGTTTTTACCGGCCGCGAGCAAACTTAAGGCTCGCGTCCATCAAGCGGCGCAGATGAAGGAACTAGCTCTGGAAGGTGTCATTGGGATAGCGGAGGGCCTTAATCAAAAACTGATCCGGATAAAGCTGGAGGCCTTCGTGCACGGTCCAACCCGCGCGCCCAAGCCCGACAGGCTGCCGGCTGAGTCCGCAGCTCCGGTGGAGGCCTGAAATGCCGCGTAAACGTGTCGAGGAACGTGCAAACCACGAACGGTGGCTGGTCTCGTATGCCGATTTCATCACACTTCTGTTCGCGTTTTTTGTGGTAATGTTCGCCACCTCTCACGTAGATAAGAAGAAGGTCCAGCAGGTATCGGACTCCGTTCAACAGGCCATCAACAAAGGCGCACAGGTGTCGCACGCCACAAAGGATCCGAATAGCACAGCTACAGGCAACCCCGACGTTCCTGAAATTGAAGCCCAACTGAAAATGGCGCTCAGCGAAGAAATCACCGCGGGTAAAGTCTCGATACACATGGAGCCCCGAGGGCTGGTGATTAGCCTGCGACAGGGAGCGTTCTTTCCGTCCGGCGGAGACACTATCGCGCCCGACAGTTATCCGTCCGTCGCTAAGATCGCCGCGGTCATGAAGAAGATGCCGGGCGGTATTCAGCTCGAGGGGCATACAGATTCCGTTCCCATCCACAACGAACACTTTCGGAGCAACTGGGAGCTTTCCACCGCCCGAAGCATCGCAATGATGGATCTGCTGTGCACCCGCTACGAGATTTCCAACAAGCGCTTTGGCGTCGCCGGATATGCAGACACGCAACCGGTGGCTTCGAACGAAGAGGAGCAGGGACGAGAGCATAACCGGCGAGTCGATGTCGTCCTGCTGAACCAACCCCGGGAGTCCGCTGGATTAAGCGGGGGGAAGACATCCGAAGAGAAAAACGAGTGAGAATCCGCTCGTTTATACCCCTAAATGGCCTAGTACGTGCATGGATCAGTGTCGGGCGGTTATGCTGACTTGTCAAACACGGTTTTTTGGTGAGATGGAATATACAGACGACTCCGTCATCAGCTTCCCGGAAGGCATCCCCGGCTTCGAGCAGGAACGCGCCTTCCTGTTTGTGCACGTTCCGGCGAAAGATCCTATCATGTTTCTTCAAAGCATGAAAAACCAGAGCCTCTGTTTCGTGACGCTGCCTATACTCACGCTGGACCCCGAATACCATCTGGATTTTACCGACGACGATCTCCGCCTGTTAGATTTCGCCAAAAATTCGCGCCCACAGATTGGCCAGGACGTATTATGTGTCGCTCTGATCTCGACACAGCCCGGAGATACGCCACGAGCTAACCTGATGGCGCCCATTGTCGTTAACTTATTCAAACGGCTGGCGATACAGGTTATTCACGCAGGTTCCGGATACTCTAACCGACACCCTATTCTGCTTAAGGAAGCCGCCGCATGCTTGTAATCTGGAGACGAGCCGGAGAGAGTTTCACGATGGATGAAACTGAGATCGAAGTGCTGGAATCCCGGACCGGCAAAGTCAAGCTCGGAGTCAGGGCCCCCGAAGCTGTGACGATCATTCGCGGCGAGTCCCGACCGACGCGCCAGGAAAATGAAAAGGCCGCCACGATGGATCTTTTGGCGATAGCCAATCTGCTTTCGGGTCTTCCGCGTTAGTTCCCCAAGAACTGCCCGGACACGAGATCCGGATAGCGCGGAACATTTCCTTCCAGTTGTCCCCCCGTACGGCATTTACCACTCCGTTTCCTGATCCTTTTATTGACAGGCGGAACCGGTTAACAGTCAACGTTTTGACGGAATACCCCGGCATCGAAAACAATTACGTCAGGCGGGGCGCAAAACACCTCCTTTTCCCGCGCAAATCGCCACTACGGACTTTCCCTGATCTTTTGGACACCATTTACAAGGTTTGGCGACAAGAATGCATTTATGCCGTTAGAAATGGAAAGCACAGCATTGGCAATCGAAGCCCCGGAACCGTCACGAGTACTTCCGGAACTGGGACCCCTTGTCGACGTTCCCTTCGATATAGAGATCGTGCTGGGCCTATCTGCGATGAGATTGAAGGACGTCACGACGTGGGAGGCGGGGAGCCTCCTGACTCTGAATAAGGCAGCCGGAGAGCCACTGGAGGTTTACGTATCAGGGGAACTCTTTGGCTACGGCGAAATTGAGGCGTCATACGAAAACGTGGGATTGCGCATCACAAACGTTGTCGCGTAAAGGGTATCAGCGGGTGGATAAAACAACCAACACTACTGAAAGCGGGAAATCGGATCGCGATCATACTGGTCGTAATCGCCGCATTCCGGGGATGCTGCTCAATGAAGTGGTCGAGGTTCGGGTAGTCGTCTCCCGAACGCGACTGTTACTGCAGAACATCGTCAGGCTGGCACCCGCGTCCGTGATCGAACTGGACTCCGGAGCGGCGCCGCAGGTGGAAATTGCAGTCAACGGGCGCGTGATTGCGTGGGGAGAGGTTGTCACCGTCAACGGGCACTATGCTGTGCGCATGACTCGGGTCCTGAAGAGAAGCCGCCAGACTTTAGGCAAGTAAACAGGTGCAGCACCTGCAACGGAGATCAAAACGACAATGCCACTGGATGTACTAATCATCGACGACTCGACCGCCATTCGAAAAATCCTGCAGCGCGTCCTTACGCAGGCAGAACTGCGGGTTTCCAGTGTGCACGAGGCCGGTGACGGACTGGAAGCCCTGAGCATACTGCGCACAAAAAGCGTCAACCTCGTGTTCTCGGACGTGAACATGCCCAACATGGACGGTTTGACATTTCTTCGGGAAATGAGAGCCAACAGCAAGTGGGCAAAGATACCTGTCGTCATGATCACCACGGAAGGCAGTCAGGCAACCGTGATGGAGGCCATACGACTGGGGGCGAACAGCTATGTGCGAAAACCTTTTACGCCGGACCAGATCAAAGAGAAACTGGCAGGTCTCGTCTAGCCTGACGCAGCGGAAACGGTCCGGGAAACACATGAGCCCCACCATCGACAACGGCATTATCGTCGAACTTCTCCAGCGCAGCACCATGGAAGTGCTGAGCACGATGCTGGGAATCGAGGCAGTGCCACGACCGGCACAGACCGAAACCCGCACTTCAGCGGAAATTGAGGATGTCGTCTCGTTCGTCGGGATGGCCGGCCAATGGATTGGCAATGGCAGCCTTCATTGCGGCCCGAACGTCGCGTGCCGGCTAGCTTCGAAGTTCCTGATGTCAAACCACCACGAGGTAAACGATGAGGTGCTCGACGCGATGGGCGAACTGACCAACATGATTATGGGCGGTTTCAAAAATGAAGTGGAACGATATACCGGGCCGATGGGCTTGAGCATCCCAACAGTAATCCACGGTCGGAACTTCAGCGCATGCGTGTTAGGCAGTGAAGAGTGGACGGTAGCCCCCTTCGATTGCGACGGAGGTGCAATGTGCCTCCGCGTCTGCCTGAAGCCCGGCAACGGCGTCACCGGTGTCTTTCATGGCATGGAGAGACGTCATTCTGTGGTGCAGCAGTAGTGATTCTTACTGACCATGATGCGAAAGGAAGTGGAAACATGAGGGTAAACCAGACACCACTGGAATGGATCTCCGAAGAGTGGGCGAAGAGCCTTGCCTTCGCGATCACAGCGTTCGGCGGCCCGCAGGCCGTCACCGAATTCAATGGCGAGACTACGTCCCCTGCCCCGGAAGGCACTGTCTGGTGGCAGCAGGAGGTGAGCCTCGTGGCCGGACCTGCCATCTGGATCGGCTTCCCCGAAGCGATCTGGAAGGAAACCGGAATCCGCTGCCTGGAATCGCTCGGCGTCACAGACCCTGGAGAAACGGAAATCCGGGAAACCTCACGCGAGATACTCGCGCAGTCTCTCGGTGGCCTGATGTCATGCCTGACCGAGCTGTGCAATACAGAGGTTGTTTGCCTGGAAGGTCACTTCCTGAGCGAACCTCCGGAGATCTCACCGGAAGCAGCCTCTGTCGCATTGCGTCTCGGTGACGGACCGCCAATGGAGATTTACGTTTATGTGAGTGCCGGATTGCTCGAGGCCTGCCAAAAGGCCGCGGACGAGAACGCACATCCGCTTTCGTCTGACGGAACACCCGACGGGTTTCCGGCCACGGCAGGCAACGGAGAAAAGGGCAGAGTTTCATCTGTCTTTTACCTCAATATGCCGGTCAGTATTTCGTTCGGGCAGGTTTATCTGACACTGGAAGAGACTCTTGCTCTCACGCGTGGATGCATCATTCCCTTAAACCGGGCTGCCAGTGCTCCCGGCGAGCTAAAAGTGAACCGACGAACGGTGGCTCGCGGGCCGATTGTGGAGTCGGATGGTTATTACGGCATAACGATAGATGCTCTCTGCGTGCGCGGCGATACCGCCGCAAAAGGAAGACCGCTTTCAAGGCCAGCCGTTTAGGCTCAAACTCTATGCGCCAACTATCACAAGAAGAAATCGACGCGGCATTTCAGAATACGAACGCGGGTTCGGAACAGCCGTCCGGGAACGCGGCGCCGGTCTACGACTTTCGCAAGCCCGACCGAATACCTAAATCTCAGTTACGAGCCATCAGCTTTCTCCACGAGAACCTGGTTCGCAGCATCACATCGAGTCTTTCCGGCTATCTTCGTTCGTTCGTATCCGGAAATCTCATCAGCGTCGAACAGATCCCATACGGGGACTTTCAGGAAGCACTTCCTGAATGCACCTGCATGATTCCGCTTACTCTGACGCCTCGGAATGGCAACGCCATTCTGGAGATCAATCCGTCTCTTATTTTCCCGATTCTCGAGCTCCTGCTTGGCGGGAAGAATGCTTCAGGATCGCAGCAAAAACGCGAATTGACGGAAATGGAACGACATCTCCTGGAGAATATATTCAAGCTCATCGCCCGTGACATTGAAAACGCCTGGAAAACCGTATCGGAAGTGGAATGCCGCGTGACCTCCGCCGAGACCGGCAGGCAATTGCTGCGTGCGCTGATTCCAACGGAGGCCGTAGTTGCGGTCGGGATGGAGTTTCGGATCGATCAGCACGTTGGAATGATTAACCTGGCGATCCCCTCGATGCTCGTGAAGACGATGGTTCAAAAGTTCGATCGTCAATGGTCGTCCAGCGTGGAACTGACCACTGAAGGCCAGCGCCGAAATCTGCAGAGTCTAAAAAAGGCCCGAGTCATGTTTGAGCCGCAAGTAGTGTCGCGACTCACCGTGCGGGACTTGTTGGGGCTCAGGAAAGGCGCCACTGTTGTTCTCGACCACACCATGGGCAGCCCGGTGCTGAGCGCTGCCAACGGAAAGATCAAATTCACCGGCCGCATCATTGTCGAGAAGGGCGAAAGGGCCTTTCTCATTGATGAGGTGTTGCCTCCGGATCAGATGGCGACCAGCAACTAAAGAATCTAAGGGACTCTAAGGAACCAGGAAACACAACCTATGACCGCCACCGAAATGCAAACCACGACATATCCCGAGGCTTCACTCGAGACGTCGGCGCCACAGCAAGCCGTCGCCCTGCGGGGTGAGCGGAAGGCGGCCATACTCATCGTGGCACTCGGTCCTGAGGTCGGCTCCAAACTGCTGCGTGCTCTGAGAGAAGACGAAGTGGAAGTGCTTAGCAGGGAAATCACGCGCCTGCCTAAGTTTCATCCCAGCCAAATCCAAAGCGTGCTGGATGAGTTTTACCAGATTATGCTGGGTCAACGATACATGCTGGAAGGCGGAGTAGGCTACACGCGTCGCCTTCTCTCCGAGGCGTTTGGTGACGAGACCAGTCAGAATATCATCGACCGTGTGCTTAAATCGATGGGCGGTGACGCGGCGACCTTTGACCAGTTGCAAAAAGTCGATCCGCGGCAACTGGCCAAGCTCGTCTACAACGAACACCCACAAATCATTGCGTTGATTCTTTCGAGGCTCGTACCCGCGCAGGCGGCGGCATTGTTGCAGGCGCTGCCTGCCGAAATCCGGGCCGATGTGGTGAGCCGGGTAGCCAGTCTTGATCAACTGTCTCCCGAAATCATTGCCCGGATTGCCGCGTTTATCGACCGTCGCCTGAAGTCGTTAGGTGAGTTTAGCCGCCAGTCGTATGGAGGAGTGAGAGCCGTCGCGGAAATGTTGAACCGGATGGAGCGCAGTACAAGCGACGAATTACTGAGTGCCGTGGCTGCCGATCAGGCAGGCATGGCTGAAACCATACGGAACCTGATGTTTGTCTGGGAGGATATTCTCACCATTGACAAGGAGGGAATGACTGTCATCCTCGCCCAGGTCGACCGCAAGATACTCGGAACCGCGCTAAAGGGTTCCGGACCGAAAATGACAGCTCATTTCACCCAGCACATGTCACAGCGCGCCGCCGCAATGTTGATAGAGGACATCGAAGCAATGGGTCCTGTCAGAATACGCGAAGTCGAGTCCGCGCAGCAGAAGATAATCGCTAATTTGCGCCAATTGCAGACTCAGGGTCTTATCAGTACATCCCAGGACGGCAACGACCAGTACGTCAATTAGCCCCGAACCCGCATAAGCGCCGAGGTGCCGCTGCTAAAGCACTAACAGCGGAACATCTAACATAGACTCCGTTTGTCGGATTCCTGCCGAGTTGGACCCTCCTGTCGTCATCCAGTCCTGTATTGAACACCCTGGTACTTTTTACGACAAAGACCTCGCCCTATCCGGACGCAGTTGTTACCAAATCGAAATGAGGACTGTCATGGCAATGATCCTCGCGTGCCATTGCCTCCGGCGGGGAATTCACCCTTCACAAATATTTGCTATCTAAAGCGATAATTTCGAATTAACCAAAGAATACATTTCTGCGCCTTGCCAGCGCCATATCGCATTTCAAAGCCTACTCACACGCACGCATCTCATATCAATTCAAAAATAAACTGCTCAAATTTGGAACACATTATCCCGTATTGAACAGTCGACAATTTTGTGCCGCAATTAATCACGAAGCTACTGACCGCACAATTGGGCGGTTTTGTTGGGTTTTGGATAGGCCCCGAAGTCGCCGTGCCATTTTGGCATTCGCCGTGCAAAACGAAACAGTTCCAAGGCCTGATCAAATGACAACTGCTCTTCCAGTTCTTCTAATCGGCAATAATCCTGATGTTTTCGAGCACAAAGAGTGGCAGAGCACTCTCAAAGATTTCCCGACGGTTCACGCGGCTGGGATGCCGGCTGCCATCGATGTTCTGAAGACGCAACTCATCGGCTGCGTGCTTATAAGGGTG
>CAIKAS010000305.1 GCA_903825445.1 uncultured Acidobacteriia bacterium | reverse complement strand
GACGCTCAACACGCAGCAAACATCGAAAACGCCAAGAAATCTACCGGTCCCAATACCGAAGAAGGCAAGGCCAAGTCATCCCAAAACGCCCTGAAGACCGGCATCGACGCCAAATGCGAAGTCATCAAATTCGAAAGCCGACCCGAATACGACGCCCTCATTTCCGAGTTCTACCACCGCTTCCGTCCCACCAACCCGGAAGAGCGCAGCCTCGTCGACGCCCTCATTCGCAGTGAGTGGCTCAGCCGCCGTTACATGTGCGTCGAGACCGGCGTCTGGGCCCGCGAGTTTAACTCGTCCGACCACGACGAGCTCGGCACCGCCTTCAGTCGCCACGCCGAAGTCTTTGCCCGCATCGAACGCCGCCAAAACTCCGCCCAGCGCAACTTCCAGCGGGCACTGGCCCAGCTAATGCAGCTCCGCGCCAAACGCAAGGTAATTGAAAAAGAGCCACTTAACCAGGAATCGGCTTTGTTCCTTGTTCCCATTCCAGGGCCATCTGAAACAACCGTCTCCGCCGCAACCGTAGAAGAGGAACCACCCCTGGCCGCCTAAAACAACGCCAATAAACGATGCCAAAACCCACCAAATTCCGACCCCGCCCCATCGCAACGCCAAAACTGTTCCTATTGATGATTTTCTCTGCGATCTCTGCGCGGCCTCTGCGCCCTCTGCGTGAAACGCCTTTCGCCTTCTCTCCAACCCCACCCTCCAGGTAGAATGAATATGCCTCCCCCCGGTAACGCCGACAGCTTCACTATGGCCGAGACTCCCTTCGTACATCTCCACAACCACACCGACTATTCGCTCCTCGATGGCGCCTGCGAAATCGATCAGCTGATGAAGGTCGTCTCCGCCCAAAACATGCCCGCCGTCGGCATGACCGATCACGGCAACCTCTTCGGCGCCGTAAAGTTCTATAACGCAGCAAAAGCCAACGGCATCCACCCCGTCATTGGCTGCGAAGTCTACGTCTCGCGCGATGGCATGAAGCTGCGTAACGATTCCGATCGCTACCACCACCTCGTCCTGCTCTGCGAAAACCAGGAAGGCTATCGCAACCTCATCAACCTCGTCTCCACCGCCTATCTCGAAGGCTTCTACTACAAGCCGCGCATTGATAAGGAGCTGCTCCAGCGCCACAGCAAAGGCCTCATCTGTCTTTCCGCCTGCCTCCGTGGCGACGTCAACGAAAACATCCTCAACGAGAAGTACGACGACGCCCGCCGCCTCGCCTACGAGTACCGCGACCTCTTCGGCAAAGACAACTTCTTCCTCGAAATTCAGGACCACGGCCTCGAACAGGATAAGCGCCTCACCCCTCAGGTCAACCGCCTCTCCATCGAATCCGGCATCCCCCTCGTCGTCACTAATGACTCGCATTACCTACGCAAAGACGACGCACGCGCCCACGAAATCCTGATGTGCATCTCCACCGGCAAGACCATGTCGGACCCCAACCGGATGCACTGGGATCACCCCGAGTTCTATCTCAAATCGCGCGCCGAAATGATGGCCATGTTCGGCGAACTCGAAGACGCCGTCAATCGCCCCTGGGAAATCGCCCAGCGCTGCAACATCAAGCTCGATAAAGTCAAAGATCCCTTCCCGCGCTTCGATATTCCGCAGACCCACACTACCGATTCCTTCTTCGCTCAGATGGCGCGCGAAGGTTTCGACAAGCGGCGCACGCGCCTCGAAGCTCTGCACGCCCAGGGTCTGCTGCGTTTCGAAATGCCCGCGTACATCGAGCGCCTCGAACGCGAGATCGAAATGATCCAGCAGATGAAGTTCTCCGGCTACTTCCTCATCGTCTGGGATTTCATTCGCTACGCCAAATCCAAGGGCATCCCCGTTGGGCCCGGCCGTGGTTCCGCCGCCGGCAGTCTCGTCAGCTACGCCATGGCGATCACCGATATCGATCCCCTGCAGTACGGCCTGCTCTTCGAACGCTTCCTCAATCCCGAACGCATCAGCATGCCCGATATCGATATCGATTTCTGCATGAACCGCCGCGGCGAAGTCATCCAGTACGTCACCGAGAAATACGGTCGCGAACAAGTCGCCCAGATCATCACCTTCAATACGCTCGGTGCGCGCGCCGCTCTTAAAGACGTCGGCCGCGTGCTCGATATGAGCTTTGCCGATGTAGATCGGATCACCAAGCTCGTCCCCAACGTCCTCAATATCGGCCTCAAAGAGGCCTTCGAAATGGAGCCGGGCTTTGCCGATCTGGCTCGTAAAGACCCGCGCGTGCAGGAAGTGATGGATGTTGCCGTGCGCCTCGAAGGCTTCGCCCGCAACTCCTCCGTGCACGCCGCCGGCGTGGTGATTTCACCCGAACCGCTGAAGACGCTCGTGCCTCTTTCCCGCACCAATAAAGAGGAAATCGTCACCCAGTACGACATGAACGGTCTTGACAAGCTTCAGCTTCTCAAGATGGACTTCCTCGGCCTCACCACTCTCACCCTCATCGATGAAGCGTTGAAGATGATCGAGAAGCGCCACGGTGTCAAAGTGGTGACCGAAGATCTGCCGATCAACGACGCGAAAGCTTACGAGATTTTTTCCAAAGGTCTCACCAGCGGCGTCTTCCAGTTTGAATCGCCCGGCATGCGCGACATTCTGCGCCGTTACCAGCCGAGCCGCATCGAAGATCTCACCGCTCTCAACGCGCTCTATCGCCCCGGTCCCATCCAGGGCGGCATGCTCGACGATTTCATCGAGCGCAAGCACGGCCGCAAGGCCATCAAATACGATCTGCCGGAACTGAAAGAGAGCCTCGAAGAAACCTACGGCGTCATTCTCTATCAGGAACAGGTGATGCAGATTTCCAGTCGCATCGCCGGGTACTCGCTCGGTGGCGCCGACATGCTGCGCCGCGCGATGGGTAAGAAAAAAGCCGAGGAGATGGCGAAGCAGCGCGAGACGTTTATTAAGGGCGCACTCGAACGCGGGCACCCCATCAAACAGGTCGAAAAGGTTTTCGACTATATGGAGCAGTTCGCGGGCTACGGCTTCAACAAGTCGCACTCCGCCGCCTACGCGTTCCTCGCCTACGTCACCGCCTACCTGAAAGCGCACTATCCGGTCGATTTCATGGCCGCGCTGCTCACTTCGGAAACCGGCAACGTCGCCAAAGTCGTCAAGTACATCAACGAATGCCGCGAAATGAACATTCGCGTGCTGCCGCCCGATGTCAATCTCAGCGACTACACCTTCACGCCCGTTCGCGACAAAGAGGGCGATGCCGTTCGCTTCGGCCTCGGCGCTGTGAAGAATGTAGGCCAGGGAGCCGTCGAAGCGATCATTCGAGCCCGCAGTGAACACGGTCTCTTCACCAGCATCTACCAGTTCTGCGAACACGCCGATATGGGGGCGATCAACCGCCGCGTGATCGAGAGTTTGATCCGCGCAGGTGCGATGGATGAATTCAAAGGCACTCGCGCCCAACTCTTACTCGCCCTCGATGGAGCCATTGAAGCTGGCGCGCGCGCCTGGCGCGACAAGGCTTCAGGCCAGGGTGGCCTCTTCGGTGGCATGCTCGAATCGCATCCCGAGCCAACATTACCCAAAGCCGGTGAATGGACGTTACGCGAAAAACTTCAGGGCGAAAAAGAACTCCTCGGTTTCTACATCACGGGTCACCCGCTCGATAGTTACGAAGAAAAAATCGCCGAACTCGCCACGCACGATTCTTCGTGTCTCGAAGGCCTCGAAAAAGGCGCGAACGTTGCGATGTGCGGAGTGCTCACCGGCATTCAGCGCCGCCGCAACAAAGAAGGCAAACCCTGGGCGCTGATGTCGATTGAAGATCGCACCGGTGCAACCGAAGGCTTGGTTTTCACGACGGCGTATGAAACCCTCGCGCCCCTTTTAATAGAGGATCAGGCCGTGCTCATACGAGGCATGGCCCTGCCCGAAGAAGGCAATCCGACCAAAGTCTCGGTGAAAGAAGTAATTCCGCTCGATGTAGCGCGCATCTCGCTGCCATCGCTCATCAGCATCAAATGTTTCGTAGGACGCAACGGCATCGACCGCGCGAGCGAACTCCACCAGCTCTTCACCCGTAAGCCCGGCGAAACGCAAGTACGACTCCGCATAGAAATGCCGCGCGATTTTTCCGTTATTCTGGACGTACCCACCAAAGTGCGTCCGGACAAAGAATTCAAGGCCGAAGTAGAACGCATCTGCGGCACCGGCATGATAGACATCTTAGGCAGCTAGAAGCGAATGTGGGGCAGATTGGTAATCTGCCCACTAACTTAGGGAGCAAGATTAATGAAACGAATCTCGATCACCGCAGCCTTGGCTTTGGCCGGCATAGCCGCATTAGCTCTCGCCGACGCCAACCCCGACAAAGTCCTAACCGGCAGCGCCGCGTTCTCCACCGCCCTAACCGAAAAACCCGGCCTCTTTCGCAAACTCACGCCAGCCGACCTTCCCCAACCCGGCGCAACTCCCTCCGCCTCTAACCAGTCCCACATTGTCGCCCGCCCCGATGGTGTCCTGCCTCAGACGCTCCCCGGCTTCAGCGTCAACTTATTCGTCTTCGGCCTAAATACCCCGCGCGCCATGAAAGTCGCCCCCAACGGCGATGTCTTCGTGGCGGAAACCGGCGCAGGCAACGTTCGCGTTTATCGCGGCGTCAGCGATGAAGGCAAGCCCCGCCGTGGCGCCGTCTTCGCCAGCGGCATCCCCGGCGTCTTCGGCCTCGCCTTCTACCCCAACGGCGACGACCCGAAATGGCTCTACGTCTCCAACACCACCACCGTGGTGCGCTACGCCTATAACCGCAACGATCTCGCCGCCACCGGCAAGCCCGAAACCATCATCACCGGCATCCCGAGCGGTGGCCATTCCACCCGCGATCTCGTCTTCTCCGCCGATGGCAAAAGCCTCTTCGTAGCCGTCGGCTCTGGCTCTAATGTGGATGACCCGGACACCAACCCCGGTGAGAAAAATCGCGCCAACATTCTGGAATACACCCCCGAAGGCAAGTTGATCGGCGTCTATGGAGCAGGCATCCGCAACCCCGTCGGCCTCGCGGTGAATCCGACAACCGGCGAACTGTGGTGTTCAGTAAACGAGCGCGATGCCCTCGGCGACAACCTCGTCCCCGACTACATCACCCACGTGGAACGCGGCGGCTTCTACGGCTGGCCCTGGTTCTATATGGGTGGCAATCAGGATCCGCGCCATGCAGGCAAGCATCCCGAATTGAAAAGTAAAGTGATCGTCCCGGACGTCCTCCTGCAACCGCACAATGCCTCGCTGCAACTGATGTTCTACGAAGGCTCTCAGTTCCCGGCCGAATACAAAGGCGATATCTTCGCCGCGGAGCACGGTTCATGGAACCGTTCTGTGCGCACCGGCCACGAAGTGGTCCGCGTGCCCCTCAAGAACGGCAAATCGAACGGCGTCTACGAGGATTTCCTCACCGGTTTCGTAACCGAAAACGGCGACGTCTGGGGCCGCCCTGTTGGTGTCGCCACCTCCGTCGATGGAGCACTGCTCGTCTCCGACGACGCATCCGGCTCCATCTGGCGCGTTAGTTACTCGAAGTACAAACGGAGTCGAATTTCGCCAGCAGCATCGGCCCGTCGAACGGCTTGATGATGTAGACGTCGGCCCCGGCATCCATCGCCTCGCGGATGTG
>CAIKAS010000304.1 GCA_903825445.1 uncultured Acidobacteriia bacterium | reverse complement strand
GCCGACATGGATGCGCTGCCGGACGATCCGGATGACTTGCAGGCCCAGTTGGAAGCGATGGCCGGTCCGGCTGCGGGTCCGAACGGTCCGCAGATCTTCATCGACGGTTTCAGTGGTGGTCAGTTGCCGCCCAAGAGTTCGATCCGCGAAATTCGCATTAACTCCAATCCATTTGCTTCAGAATTTGACAGCCCCGGTTTTGGCCGCATTCAGATCTTCACGAAGCCAGGCACGGATAGCTATCACGCGAGCGCCTTCTTTACGTACGGCAATCATGATCTCGATACCCGCAACCCGTTCGTATCTGGCGCGATGCCTGACTACAACAACCGCCAGCTGTCCGGTAACGTCAGCGGTCCTTTGGGAAAGAAGATCTCGTGGTTTCTCGATTTGAGCGAGCGCAATTTCAATACAAGCCAGTTAATCCTGGCGGAGACACTGGGACCGGCGCCAACTTTCAATCAGATTGCGTATAACGCCACTTACGCGACGCCTTCGAAGAGCTACTCCATCAACCCGCGCATCGATTACGCCATCAATGCGAACAATACGCTGGTCCTGCGCTACATGCGTTCCAGCGGTTCGAATGAAAACGGCGTTGGCGGCTTCAGTCTGCCTTCGCAGATTAACTACGGAGTCAATAAATTCACCACTGTCCAGGCAACGGAAACGATGGTGATTGGCACAAAGTCGATTAACGAAATTCTCTTCCAGTTCAACGACCAGAGACAGAACACGTCAGCTGCTGGCTTTGGCGGGCCAACTGTTAATGTTGCCAGCGCTTTCACAGCGGGCGGGAACACGGCGAATAACTACAACCGTAATCGTGGTTATGAACTGCAGGAAAACAACACCATCACGCAGGGTAAGCACACCATGAAGTTCGGTTCGCGAATGCGTGAAAGTGAAGTGGCTCTGCAATCGAGCTCGAACTTCAACGGTACGTACACGTTTACGACCCCACAGAACGCTTCCACCGCGCCCTGCCTGTCGAGTTTCACCAATCCGAATTCCCTCGATGTCTATCAGGAAACCGAATTGCTTCTGCAGCAAGGCGTCCCGATGTCGACGATTCTCGCGGAAGGTTGCGGACCGTCATCTTACACTTTGAACGCCGGACCGACACAGTTTGCGAAGAAACAGTTCGATGCCAGCGTGTTCGCGCAGGATGACTGGCGCGTACGTCCGAACCTCACGCTGAGCGGCGGTCTCCGTTTCGAAACGCAGACGAACATTCACGACAAAGCCGATATCGCTCCGCGTCTTTCGGCATCATGGGCGCCCGGCGCCAAACCCGGTAAAACCAGCAAGACGGTTCTCCGCGGCGGATCGGGAATTTTCTACTATCGCTTCCCGCTGAACAATGTTCTGAATTCGATCCGCTTCAACGGCAACGGACAGCAGAACTACGACATCATCGCGGCCTCCGGTGGTACGGCAGCGCAGCAGGCGCTTTCCTACTTCGGTACCACCAACGGCATGCCGCCTCTTTCGTTGCTGCAAACTTCAACGCAGGCGATCTATGAAGTCGATCCGAACCTAAAGGCATCTTCGATGTTCCAGAACGCGGCGTCGATCGAACGCGCGTTACCAGGCCGCACCACGCTGACCGTGCAGATCACGGACTCTCGCGGCGTGCACGATATGCGCGAGCGGCAAATTAATGCGCCGCTGCCGGGCACGTACAATCCGCTGACTCAATCTGGTGGCGTCCTGCCGTATTCGGGCCAGGGCTTCATCTATCTCTATGAGGATTCCGGCATCTACAAGGAACTTCAGGTGATCAGCAGCGTGAATGCGCGCGTAAACAGCCGAATTTCTCTCAACGGCTTCTATGCGTGGACGGATTATCACACCAACACGAACGGCTTCCCCAGCAACGAATACAACACGAATGCGGATTGGGGCCGTGCCGCGATTCCGACGAGTCGCATCAACATGTTCGGTAACCTGGTGCTGCCTTATGGCTGGACGGCGTCGCCGATCCTGTCTATCAATTCCTCGACGCCCTTCAATATCACGTCGGGCATCGACTATAACGGCGACGGCATCAACAACGACAGGCCCTCATTTGCACCTGCGGGTTCCGCATGCGGCGGCAACATCAAGTGCACGGCGTTTGGAACCTTCAATATTGCACCGACGGCAGGGTCTGCAATCATCCCCGTGAACTACGCGAATGGTCCGGACCAGTGGCGTGTAGATATGCGCTTCAGCCACAGCTGGGGCTGGGGTGAAAAGCGCAACGCGACACCGCAGATGGGTGGCGGCGGTGGCTTTGGCGGTGGCCCCGGTGGTGGTGGCCCTCCTCCCGGTGGCGGTGGTGGCGGACGCGGTGGTGGTGGCGGTTTCGGCGGCGGTGGCTTTGGCGGTGGCCCTGGTGGACCCGGTGGCCCTGGCGGCTTCGGCGGTGGCACCAACCACAAATACGTCCTTGGCCTTACGGTGCAGGCGACCAACATCTTCAACCACGTGAACCTTGCAAACCCGGTTGGTTCGCTGAACTCGCCCTTCTTTGGTGAGTCGATCAGTTCGGTCAGCACAGGTCAGGGACTCGGTGGCGGTGGCGTGACTGGAAACCGGCGCATTCAGCTGACACTTCGGTTCACCTACTAGCAACAACGATTTAAAACTGTAGTGAACAGCGGCGGGACGCCCGGCATCGGGAATCCCGCCGTTTGTTTTTTTTCTGGCCCGGTTGGATATACTGCTAGAGCATCGGAGCTATCAAATGTTGAAACGTACCGTCCTGGCTGCAATAGTTTTTGGCCTTTTCTGCCTTGGCGCGCTTGCGCAGGCACCCGGAGGTCGGGGCGGAGGAATCCCCAACGTTACTCCCGAACAGACGGCGGCCATCGCGCAGATGAATTCCGATCTGGCTGCCTTGAACCAAACCTTGACGGCTGCGCGAACCTCGGTTGTGTCGGCGTCGCTGACTGGCACGAGCGCTGACATCCAGTCGAGGGTTGCAGCGGTGAAGGTCGCTGAGCTGGCCGTGGCCAAAGCGCGAGCGGACGCATTCGCGAAGATCCAGGCATCATCGAATAGACTGGCAGCCGATCAGGTAACTGCTCTGTCTTCCGGCGCGGGTGCTGGACGCGGCGGGGCCGGGGCAGTCGCGGGCGGTGGCCGCGGTGCCGGCGGTGGTGGACGCGGAATGACGTTTCCTCATGCGACTCCCGCTCAGGCCAAAGTGTTGATGGCGATGACTGCCGAATTGACAACGTTGGCCCAGTCACTCACAGACGCGCGCAACGCAGTGACGGCGGCCGCGTACGCTCAGCCGCGAAGCGACGGCCGGATAAATTCCGCTGCCGATGCCGTGGCGGCGGCGGAACTCGCCCTCGCCAGCGCACGGGCCACCACCTTTGCCCGGATACAGGCGAGCCCCGATAAACTGGACGCCGAGCAACTCACTACACTGGTGGCGGGCAACGGCAACTATCCTCAGGCGAACGGCCTTGAGGGCGAGCCTTACGATTTCAACGACCATCGCGGCTATATCCCGCTGTTCGACGGCGTGAGCCTGAAAGGCTGGGATGGGAATCCAAAGTTCTGGCGAGTGGAAGACGGAGCGATTGTCGGCGAATCGACGCCCACCAATCCCAGCGGCAACACGTACATCGCCTATCGCGATGTTGTGGCGAAGGATTTTACCCTCAAGTTCGAGATCAAAGTGGAAGGCAATGGCGGAAGCGGTCTGCAGTACCGCAGCAAGACCGGCATCCCCTGGCTCACGGGCATCCCGGCCAACGTCACTGCGAACGTAGGCCCAGTCAATCTCGCCTGGATGATGACCGGGCCGCAGGCGGATTTTTGGCCCAGCCAGGTTTATTCCGGCCAGTTTTACTCGGAGAACACTCCCATGCGGATCATGGCCTGGCGCGGTGAGGTAGTGGAAGGCGCTGGCGCGGGTGGACGGCGCATCATGGGCTCCATCGGCGATCGCACGGAACTCGGCAAGCTGGTCAAGATGAACGACTGGAACGAATACATCGTTATTGCCAGAGGTGGAACATTCATTCATATCCTGAACGGTCAGCTCATGGCGGTAATGGTGGACGACGACCCCGAATCTTCCAACAATCAGCCAGGAATCTTTGGCATCGAGATTGAGGCCACCACGAAAGTATCCGTTCGCAATATCTGGCTGAAGAAGCTGAACTGACGGGTATTGTGCGCACACAGACCAGTGGTAGCGCGGTTCCGGTCGATGTGGGTTTGCTTTTGGACACCGGGCGGTGGAGCGCATACCAAAAGGCGCTGACGCTGCTGGCCGCGCTTGCCGTCATCTTTGACGGCTTCGATATTCAGATTCTCGGATTTGCCATCCCATCGATCATGCGCGAGTGGCACGTGGCGCGGGGCGCGTTTGCACCGATAGCCGCGCTGGGTCTGGCGGGGATGGCTGTCGGGAGTCCGTTCGCGGGCTACTGTGGAGACCGTTTTGGCAGACGTATATCGCTGATTGGCTGCGTGTTGGTCTTTGGAGTCGCTACCATCGCCACGGCCTTTTGCCATACCCTGTTACAGCTCGGCGTCCTAAGGACAGTCGCGGGCGTGGGTGTGGGTGGCGCTTTGCCGAATGCGAGCGCACTGGTGGCGGAATTCGCACCGTTGCGACGGCGGGCGATGGCTGTGACGCTGACCATTGTGTGCGTGCCGCTTGGAGGCATGATCGCCGGTCTGGCTGCGTCACGAGTACTGCCTTCCATGGGGTGGCATGCCCTATATGCAATTGGTGGCGCGGCACCGCTTTTGTTTGCTTTGGTACTGATGGCCGTGCTGCCGGAGTCTCCCCGATATCTGGCGCGGTTTTCGGAGCGGCGAGATGAACTGACCCGCATTTTGGCCCGGATGGGGCATGCGTTGAGCGATGGAATCAGATTCGACACCTGTTCCGGGAGGCAGAGCAGCAAAGCGGTCTCGCTTGCCGAGTTGTTCAGCCCGAATCTGCTGCGCGATACCAGCGGGCTTTGGCTCGCGTGTTTTGCCTGCATGACCGGAGTTTATCTGGTGTTCGGATGGCTGCCTGCCATGCTAACCGCGAACGGACTCGACATTGGGACCGCGAGTTCCGGCTTGGCGGCCTACAATTTCGGCGGTGTACTCGGAGTCCTGATCTGCGCGGTGGTTGTAACAGCTCTTGGCTCCCGTCGCCCTATGCTGTGGTGTTCCGTGGGCGCCTCCGCCAGCGCCCTGGCGCTGCTGTTCGTGCCTATCGGGCCAGCGGGCGGCCATGCGCTGCTGATTGCGGGTATTGGCTTGAACGGGTTATTTGTGAATGCCGTTCAGACGACGATGTATGCGCTTGCGTCGCACGTCTATCCCACCCGGGTGCGAGCGTCCGGCGTGGCGTGCGCGGCGGCGGTGGGCCGCGTGGGAGGGATCATGAGTTCGCTTGGCGGGGCGGCCATCATTCAATCAGGTAGCGGCACGTATCTGTTGGTACTGGCGATGGCGACGGGGATTACATTTGTTGGGTTAGTCGCGGTCCGGAATCACTACCCGAGTAGTAGGCCGGGGCATTAACTTATATCAAGAAGGTGTAACGATCCGCCGCGCGCGTTAACGTAGTGAACAGACACAATGCTCAGTTGCTGCCCATTTCGAGTGAAGGGCAAAGCAAAGGCCGCATTGTGTTTGACGGCGTTTCTCGCCGCAGCTGTCTCCGGCGTGCCCGCAGCGGGCGCGACGCTTACCATCAGTTCCTTCACTTTGCCCGCGGCGACCGTGGGAACCGCTTACGATAAGGTTCTGGTGGCGACCGGCGGGGCGTCTGCGTTCTATACCTGGGCACTGGGGGGTACGCTGCCGGTCGGCCTCTCGCTCAGCACAAGCGGGGTAATTTCGGGCACGCCGACCACGGCTTCCACCGGACCAGTCTCGTTTGGAGTCACTGTGAATGACACAGCAGGCAATTCTGCGTTTGCCACGCTGTCGATTCTGGTGAACCCGAAGCCACTCTCGATCACCAGCACTTCGCCGTTGGCAGCGGGCATCGCCGGGACGGAATATCCGCACAAAGCGCTGGCCGCTACCGGGGGTGTTTCTCCCTACACCTTCGCACTGACGGGCGGGAGTCTGCCTGCGGGTATGACCTTATCGAGCGGTACCATCGAAGGAACCCCAACTCTTTCGGGCACATATACGATTACGGTCACGGTTACTGATGCCAACGGCAGTAAGGCGTCAACCACGCTCTCTCTCACCATTAAACCGTCATCGACGGATTTGTTGATTTCCAGCGGCAGTATTTCGATTACGTTGTCACAGGGAGCGACCGCATTGCCATCGGCCCAGCAGGTTCAGGTGCAGTCGAGCCTGGTTTCGCAGCAGTTGGGATACACCATATCAGTTTCGGGTTCCCCGACATGGCTGAATGTTACGGGTGGACTCACGACGCCGGCTACGTTGAGTTTCTCCCTTACCAGTGCGGCACTGGCGCTGGCCATCGGCACTTACACCACCACAGTCAATATATTCTGTACCAACTCTGTCTGCCCCGGCATCGCGCTGGCAGTACCCGTTACGCTGACAGTGAATCCGGTTCCCGCCACCCTGAAGGTTCTGAACGACGTCATAGCGTTCACTACTGACCCTTCGCAGCCCACGGCTCCGATGACATCACAACTGCAGATCCGAAACAGTGGTGGGCTGCCGCTCGCTGTCACTTCTGTCAATTGCCTTACGAGTTGGTGTTCGCAGGGCACAGTTCCGTCATCTATAGGCGGCGGCGTAATCGCACCGGTGACGATTACGGTTACGCCGGGTTCGCTTTCAGCCGGCTCGCACCGAACTACCGTGAATGTGGTCACATCTGCGGGTACGGTGTCAACGCCCGTAACGCTGCTTGTACTGCAAAAGCCGTCTTTGGGATTGCCCGTTGCCGGCGCGCAGTTCACCGCGCCGAAAGGTGGCGTGCCGCCACAATCGAGTGGATCGTTCAGCGTAAGTGCTACTGGCGGTTCTTTTAGCTGGACCGCGACTGCGTCTTCCACGCCTTCCTGGCTATCGGTAAAGACACCCACGGGGACCGCCGCTCCCGTGCAGGCAGGCACAGTTCAATTCGGGTTCAATGCGAGTGTTGTCTCTGGCCTCGCCTCCGGCACTTATTATGGTGCCATCAAAATGACATCGAGCGGTATTACAAATTCCCCACAGGAGTTTCGGGTGATTCTGACCGTAAGCCAGCCGGCCGATCCCGTTCGGCCGCAGCTTTCGCCCGCAGGTCTGGTGCTAACGACAACGGCGTCGCTTAAAGCGAGCGGGACCGTCAGCGTGCAGGCTCCATCAACAGCGCCCGTCGCCTGGCAGGCCGCTGCGCAGACGACGTCAGGTGGTTCGTGGTTGTCGGTTTCGCCTGCGACGGGTACATCATCGACGTCCGCTCCTGGGACAACGACTATAACGGCGAATCCCGGGGGACTGGCTCCTGGAGTTTATACGGGAACGGTAAGCTACGCGTTCTCCGGCGCGGCAGTCCGCAGTGCGAACGTGACTTTGGTGGTGACAGGAACATTGGGTTCTACCGTGAATGGCGGACTGGTCACCGCCAGCCACGCAACAGGGCGACCTGGACCCGGAGATATGCAGCCGCGCGTAGCAGGATGCGTGGCGTCAGCCGTTGCAATCGCCCAAACGGGACTGGTGAACAATTTCTCAGCGCCAGCTTCGTGGCCGGTACCGCTGGCGGTGAATCTGCTGGATAATTGCGGTAATCCGGTGACTACAGGGCAAGTTGTGGCTACGTTCACGGACGGGGATCCGCCGCTAGCGCTGCCACTGGCTGATGCAACGAGTGGCCTTTATTCAGCGACGTGGGTTCCCGCGCGTACAGCGGCACAGGTCACGATCAACACGACAGCGAATGTAACCGGCTTTGCCACCGCGACGGCGGCGCTGGCGGGCGAAGTGGTTACGAACGCGCAACCCTCCCTCAACGCAAACGCCGTCCTGAATGTCTTTAACCCGCTGACCGGGGGCGCACTGGCCCCGGGAACAGCTGCTGCGATGTACGGATCGAATCTGGCGTCCTCCGCCACACAGCCAGCCACGATCCCTCTGCCAACCGAGGTAAGCGGTACGCAGGTGTTCATCGGTGGCATTGCCGCGCCGCTCTACTATGTGTCTGGCGGTCAGATCAATACGCAGATACCGTTTGAGCTTGACCCGACGTTGCAATACCAAGTTGTGGTATCCGCGAATGGCGCTCTGACGACGCCGCAAAGCATCGTACTGGCGCCAGCGAATCCCGGAGTTGCGGCAAATTCCGACAGTACGATTCTTGCCGAGCATACTGCGGACGGTTCGCTGCTGACCACTGCGTCTCCTGCCAAGCCGGGGGAATATATCGAGGCTTTCGTAGCTGGCATGGGGGCGACGACTTACAACATCGTCTCCGGGGCCGGCGCCCCGGCGAATCCACTCGCATACACCAATCCGATGCCTGTGGTTACGTTCGATGGCAACACCATCCCGGTAGCGTTCGCCGGACTGACTCCCGGTGAGGTGGGCCTCTATCAGATGAACATACAGATTCCCGCAGGTACAACCAACGGAAATCATACGCTGGTAGTGACGCAGACGGGCGGAGCAGTTTCGAGCAATTCGACCCTGGTGCCAGTCCATAACTGATTTCCGCCACTTGCTGTTTTGTGAGAAGATAACAGGGCCGGAGGTCGTATGCAAAATCGCGAGGCTGTGACCCCGTTTGACAACATCGAGAGTTCCCACGAATATGTGTCGTTGCTGGCCAAAGCCGTGGAAGAAGCTCTGGCGGAGATAGACGCGGATATCGAATTGGCCCACGCCGCTGAAGCGGCACGCCGCAGAGAAGCTCTGCAACTGGTTCGCTTCCATCTGGGGAAGCTTTCAGGACACATGACTTCCAGCCGAAGAATCCTCAACGATCTGCGCACGCTGCGCCGATTGCTCCTTGAAGAACGGTTGATGGAAACTGCTCTTCGGCGCGGAGCCTGACGGCGAGGCCACGAGTTGGTCGGCAGCGTATCCCAATGGCGACAATGGAAACATGCCTGATTCGCATGGAATTGAGGATACTTTGGAATTGTTTCGGCGTGGTCCCGAGATACTGGAAGAGGCTCTTCGCGGCGTTACTTCGGAAGAATCGAAGTTCATTCCCGCGCCCGGGAAATGGAATATCCGGCAGATAGCGAGACACGTCGCCGATACTGAGATCGTCGTCGGTATGCGATTACGGCAGATGATCGCTGAGGACCGGCCCCTGATGGTGCCATTCGACCAGGATCTTTGGGCCGAACGCCTGGGTTATAACGATTGCGACGTGTTCGATTCCGCGGCGAAGTTTCGCGTCCTTCGTGAGGACATGGCTGCGATTCTTGAAGGACTGGCGGACGATGCGTTCGTCCGGGTCGGTCTTCATCCGGAACGTGGCGTGGCGACGCTGAGCGAATGGGCCGAGCGTTTTGCGCAGCACGTGCATAAGCACGCTGAGCAGATTCGGTGCATCAGGGAACAGTGGGGCGGACGCTGAACATTCATGCGCCTGGTTGCTGAACGCGAATCACAATGCTTCTGATCCTCTTGCTGGCTTCGGCGCTCGGAGGTGCAGCCAACGCACTTGCAGGCGGCGGCACTTTCCTTGTATTTCCGGCCTTGTTGCTGGCAGCGGTGGCGCCGGTGAAGGCCAACGCTACAGCGTCGCTCGCACTCCTTCCGGGCGCGCTGGCGTCGGCGTGGGTGTATCGGGAGGCCGTTCGCACCATTCCTTGGAGATTCGTTGCAATCATGTCCGGGGCGAGTCTGGCCGGGTCGCTGGTGGGCAGTACATTGCTAATGCACACTTCCAACAATACGTTCTCCAGGCTGGTGCCATGGTTACTTTTGATGGCCGCTGCCGTCTTCACTGCCGCGCCGCAACTGCGCAAGGCTGCCGCAAGGCTGGGAGGTCATCAATCGATGGTCCTGCTGGTCGGAGGGCAGTTTTTCGTAGCCGGATACGGCGGCTATTTCGGAGCAGGGATGGGCGTGCTGATGATGGCGCTTTATCTGGCAGCGTCCGAGATGGATGTTCACACCGCAGCCGGGCTGCGAACGATCTGCGCCGCATTCATCAACGTACTGGCGGTGGGGATTTTCTCAATGCAAGGCGCGGTGGATTTTAAAGTCGGCGTTCCGATGCTGGTGTCGGGAATCGTTGGTGGTTACCTCGGCGCGCTCGCAGTGAAGAAGCTAAACGCAGAGGGCGTACGACGGGGCATCCTGATTTACGCCTGGGGCCTGACGGCCTGGTTTTTCGTGAAGATGGCAATATAGGCGGGCGGTTGAGCGTGCCACCTTGGAGCCTTTCTGAGGGCGAACGCAAGGATCACTTACCGCCCGACACAACTGGGCTCTCCTTGCCTTAGTTTTGTAAGTTTTTATACTCTTACTGGGCCAGGACCAGGCCTCCACGGTCCCAGTCGTTTACGGCTGGCCCGCCGACAAAATAATGGATTCAACCGCGTCGAGTCATCTAAATTCCGGGGCGGACAGCCTAAATCGACCCGCGCAAACAATAGTATTTTAAGGATATTTTTGCAGAACCGAGGCTGGCGCTTGCCCTCCCCGAAAACCTGTTTCAGGGGAAGGCGTTCCTGGATATGGCCGCGCATATTGGTCGAGCCAATCTGTTTCACTGCACCCGCAGTGCTTTTAGCAAGGCGTTGTTATGTATATGTAATCACATATACTCTGCTATGCCTTTCGGTAAGCTCTCCGGTCGTGTCCGGGTTGTGTTGGTTGGACCATTTCTCTCTAAATTATTAATTTTACTGCACTTAGTGCAGATTTTAGGCTTGACATGGGTTCCTGGTTTGAAATATATTTACAAACGGGTTAGTTCATGTTTAGTAACAAACCTCTCTGATTCGAACGTGTCTCGATTTATCTTGGCGACACGTCCTGAAGTCACAGAGGCAAAAATGTAACAAGTCTCTCTGTTTTTTGAGGAGTAACGAAGGATGAAATTGAAAAAGTTAGCCATACTTGCCATGTTTACGTCGCTGGCTCTGCTGCCAACGGCAAATGCCCAGACGCTTACCGGACAGATCAGCGGCACCGTAGTGGACGCCAACGGCGCATCGGTACCGGGAGCGCAGGCTCAGATCTCAAACGACATTTCCAAAGCGACGCGTTCCTTCACAACAGAGTCGGACGGAACCTTCAAGTTCCCCGATCTCAATACGGGCACCTACAGCCTGCACGTCACGAAACAGGGTTTCAAGGCCTTCGACTCCAAAGGGATCATCCTGGCCTCCGGCGAAACGCTCGATCTCCACGAACTTAAGATGCAGGTTGGCGATGTTACGACATCGATCTCGGTCGAAGCCAACGCCGCCCGCGTCCAAACGGATAGCTCGGACCGCTTTGTGACCGTCGAACAGACGGCGGTGGAAGATGTTCCGAATCCGACTCGTTACTTCCTCTCGGCCACGCGCTCTATGCCCGGCGCCGCGGAAGTCGGTTCGGTTGGCGCGGGTACGGTCGACGGATCCTCTGCCGGTTTGGGCAGCGGCGGACCGAACCTTGTGCTGATGCTCGACGGAATCGTTCAGCAGGACAGCGGCGCGCCCAGCACGGGTGTGACCAGCAGCGGACGTTTTCCTGTCAATAACGATTCAGTCAACGAAGTGCAGGTTCAGACCAACGTGATGAATGCGGAATTCGGTTCACGCGCCGGCGGCCAGGTCACTGTGACCACCAAGAACGGCGCCAACACTTTCCACGGCGGTCTCTACACTTATATTCGTAACGAAGATTTCAATGCGAATAGCTGGAGCAATAACCGCTCCGGTGTGGCAATTCCGAAAACGCGTTTCCAGAATCCCGGTGGCACGTTCAGCGGCCCGGTACTTCTGCCGAAACTTCCTTTCAACAAACAGCGCAACAAGATGTATTTCTTCTATGCAGAAGACTGGATTCACACAGATAGCCAGGCAACGCAGTCTTACACGATGCCGACGAATCTCGAAAAGGCAGGCAACTTCTCCAATACGACTTTGACCAACGGTACCCTGATTCCGATCTACGAACCGGGAACCACATTCCTGGCGCCGTCGTACGGCGGTATCCAGTATCCGGGCAACATCATCCCGGCCAGCCAGCTGAACCCGGAAGGCCAGGCGTTCCTGAATCTCTTCCCGACCGGTTGCGCATGGAACAGCGGAACCGCAAAAGGCACGATGGGTTCGCCGAATCTCGGCGGCGTCGCGATGCCCTGCATCATCGATCCATCTGGCAATCGCGGTTACAACACACAGATCTATCCCGTCACGCTGACTCCGCAGGTAAACCGCACGCTGCGTGTCGACTACAACATCTCATCCAAGACCACGATGTACGTTCGCCTGATTCAGAACCTCTACAACACGATCGGCATCGGCGCCGGCCAGACCTACGGCGGCACGGCCTGGGGCCAGTTCGTGAACACGAACCCCCAGAACGGACGCGGCGATGTCATCGAATTGACGCATACGTTCAGCCCGACGTTCATTGTGGATCTTACGGTCGGTTCGAACTTCCTGCACCAGCAGAATCAGCCGAACAGTCCCACAGCCTTCAACGCTGCGAGCAATCTGAGCACGTTCGTTTATCCGTCCTCAGTCGGCGCTCCCCTGGCCGGTACGCTGGTTAATCCAACTCAGGTCTTCGGTGGCAACTACCTGCAACTGATCCCGAACGTGAATCTGGGCACGAACGCTCCTCAGACTGCCGGACAAGGCTACGTATCCGGTACGCCGGCATTCGGCTTCGATTCCCGGTGGCCGTTCGACGGTACCGAAATGACGGATAACTACAGCAACAACTGGACCAACATCCGCGGCAAGCACACGCTCAAGGCCGGTTTTAACCTCGAGCATGGTGCCCGTAACGTCAGCGTTTACGAAAACTACGACATTAACGGCACCTATTACTTCGGTAACGATCAGGGTAATCCGAATACGTCGAACTACCCGATTTCGAACATGCTGCTGGGACAGATTCAGTCTTACGGTCAGGACAACGTGAAGCAGGTCAACCACGCACGGTTCTACCAGTACGAATGGTATCTGCAGGATACGTTTAAAGTGTCCCGCCGCTTGACGCTCGATTACGGTGTCCGCTTCCAGATCATTCCGCAGATTTACTCCGCCGGAGCTACACTGGGCCTGTTCAATTCTGCAGATTACGTAGCCAGCAAGACCGGTACGCTGCTGATGCCGAATTGCTCAGTTGCGCTTCCTGCCAGCGGAACCTGCCCGAATGCCGACCTCCGGGCGATTAACCCGAAGACCGGCGCGCTTTATCCGTACGTCGATTACAACCACTTCGATCCGCTCTCATGGACTGGCTCGCCGTTCTCCGGCATCCAGACCGTAACCAACGGAAAACTATTCAACACACAGCATCCGCAGGTTGGACCGCGCATCGGTTTCGCGTGGGACGTGTTCGGCGACGGCAAGACATCAATTCGTGGCGGCGCCGGTATCTTCTACAATCGCGCCTACTCGGTAGACACGATCGCGGCCAGCGGCGGTACGACTGGTCCGATCAAGGTGTTCCCGAACTTCCAGTCGCCGACGTACTTTAACCAGACGTTTGCAACTTTGGCAGGTGCGCAGTCGTTCGTCGCTCCGCAGACCTTCATCGGTGGTTCGCAGAACATGCCGGACCCGACAGTTAACAGCTGGAGTGTCGGTATTCAGCACGATCTGGGTAAAGGCCTTGTCATTGAGGCATCGTATGTCGGCAACAACGCGCACCATGCTAACGGCACGAATTACAATGCCAACGGCATCTATCCGGACACCGTTTGGTCTCCGAATGGCGGCACCTGCAACTCGATCGGAAACTGCACGGGTTCACTGAATCCGACTTATGAAAATCCGGTTCAGACCACCGCGATCCTTCCGATCAACCTGGTACGCAGCTTGCCCGGCTACTACAACGGAATTGCGGACATCACGAGCTTCACCGCAAACGGCGGCTCAACTTACAATTCGCTGCAGGAACAGCTCAACAAGCGTTTCGGTAAGTCGATTAAGTTCTCGAGCAACTGGACCTGGCAGAAAACGACGGAAACCAATCCGAACCAATATCTGCCCAATCAGCTGATCAAGATTGTTGCCGGCCGCAAACAGGTCGTCAACATTCAGCTGAACTATTCCGTTCCAACTCTCACCCGTTTCATCGGCAAGAATGTCTTCACACAGGCAATCTTCGACGGCTGGAAGATCGACGGCGTGCTCTCTTACTTCTCGGGTAACCCAGACGGCGTAAGCTGCAGTGTTGCCAGCGGCGCTCCGGCCGGCGCGTTCAACGGACAGGACGGCGTTGGTAGTGCGATTCCGTTCCGTTGCAACATGACGGGCAACGTATTCCTGCCGGCAGGAACCGCCCCTTCCGCTGCAAACGACAACAACGTTACTTCCAGTGTTTTCGATCCGAAACTCTGGTATCCGATCAATGCTGCGAGCTTCGGGCTGCCGGCTCTCTCCACCAATGGCTTCGGCAACACGCCGCAGGTCCTGTACTGGGGTCCCGGCTACGAGAACGAAGACGTGAGCATTTACAAGGCGTTCACGCTGAAGAAGGAAACGCAGCAGCTCATCATCCGGGCTGACATTACGAATATCCGGAATCACTTCAATCCAGGTGATCCGAGTTCGTCGATCTCGCTCAACTATGCGACGGGCGTAAACACGAACACAACGTTCGGTTCGATCACGGGCGCGACGGGCTCGCCTCGTGCGGCAGCTCTTTCGATGCGGTTGAAGTTCTAACCGAGCGGCAAACAACTCAAGTAGTCACAAAAGGGGCGGGAAGCTGACGATCAGCTTCCCGCCCCTTCTTGCGCTTCGGCGGGAGGAGTTTTCAGTTTTTCGATACGGCCGAGAAATTTTTTTTATCAATTTCGAAAAATGACTTTTCCAACTCGAACCGGAGATGGATGCGCCATTTGACACAATCCGATAATGGATGGACCAATCTCGTAATAAGTTTTGGCATCAATGACTTAAGGTCACGAATTGTAATTTGTCCGACCAATTTGTGACCGTACCTCAAGCTGAGATTTGGGGCATGTGGCTGGACCAATTCCCCATAACCATAAGCTACTAATGGACTTACACGCCACAAAACAGGCTTGACACCAGGTCGGATTCTGAAATATATTCACAAACGGATCAGGGTTTGGATTCGGTTGGTCCTTGGTGGCGGGGACTGCGTCTGTCTTGTAGTCGCGAAAGCCAAGGGCGAGGAGAATAATCATCAATGCTTGGGGGTACCCAATGAAATCGAGAAGTCTATTAGTTTTTGCCATGTTTACGTCGTTGGCTCTGCTGCCAACGGCAAATGCCCAGACTCTGACGGGTCAGATCAGCGGAACCGTGGTCGACGCGAACGGCGCCTCTGTTCCTGGCGCTACGGCTCAGATCTCGAACGATATTTCGAAGGCGACGCGTTCCTTCACAACAGAGTCGGATGGAACCTTTAAGTTCCCCGATCTCAATACCGGCACCTACAGCCTACACGTCACCAAGCAGGGATTCAAATCGTTCGACTCCAAAGGCATCATTTTGGCGTCGGGCGAAACGCTTGATTTGCATGAACTCAAGATGCAGGTCGGCGACGTGGCGACATCCATTTCCGTTGAAGCCAATGCCGCCCGCGTGCAAACCGACAGTTCAGACCGTTTCACCACTGTCGAACAGACTGCGGTGGAAGAAGTTCCCAATCCGACCCGTTACTTCCTCTCTGCCACGCGCTCTATGCCTGGTGCAGCGGAAGTTGGTTCGGTTGGTGCAGGTACAGTCGATGGATCGTCAGCCGGTTTGGGGAGTGGTGGTCCGAACGTTGTGCTGATGCTTGACGGTATCGTCCAGCAGGATAGCGGCGCGCCGAGCACGGGAGTCACCAGCAGCGGACGTTTTCCGGTGAACAACGACTCAGTGAATGAAGTCCAGGTTCAGGTCAACGTGATGAACGCAGAATTTGGTTCACGTGCAGGCGGTCAGGTCACGGTGACTACCAAGAACGGCACGAACTCGTTCCACGGCGGTTTGTACACTTACCTCCGCAACGAAGACTTCAATGCGAACTCCTGGACCAACAATCGGTCCGGAGTTGCGATCGCGAAGACACGTTACCAGAATCCCGGAGGCACTTTCAGCGGTCCGGTACTTTTGCCGAAACTTCCCTTCAACAAACAGCGCCACAAGATGTATTTCTTCTACGCGGAAGACTGG
>CAIKAS010000303.1 GCA_903825445.1 uncultured Acidobacteriia bacterium | reverse complement strand
TGCCCGTAAATGAGCATGGGGATGACGGCGGAACGCTTCCGATCAGCCGGATACTTGGCAAGAAATTTTTCGAAGCGGGCTTCGAGTTCGGGCGAAAAGGTCATGGCTATCTGTCCGTGTCTCCCAGTGCGAAGTCCATACTGCCAAGCGCGGCAATCACGTCGGCGATCAGCGTGCCTTCAATCAGCCGCGGAATCGACTGCAGATTCCCAAAACTCGGACCGCGCCAGTGCACGCGATAAGGCTTCTGCGTGCCGTCGCTGACCATGTAACAACCCACTTCGCCGCGCGGCGATTCAATGGCCTGATAAACCTCGCCCTCCGGCACCCGGAAGCCTTCGGTCACGATCTTGAAGTGGTAGATGAGCGATTCCATCTGCGTCTTCATCTTTTCGCGCTCCGGCAGAACAATGCCGGGAGCGTCGGCCTGATGCGAACCGGATGGCATGCCTTCGAGCGCCTGACGAATGATTTTGGTCGATTCGCGCATCTCGAGGAGACGGACCTGATAACGCGCGAACACGTCGTTATCGGTGCTGGTTGGCACTTTGAAATCGAATTTTTCGTAACTGGAGTAAGGCGCGTCTTTGCGGGCGTCCAGCGCCAAACCGGCGGCGCGAAGCATGGGACCCGTGACACCCATGTCCAGCATGTCTTCAAGCGAAATGTAACCGACACCCTGCGTGCGGCCCTTCCAAATCGCATTGCCCGTCAACAGTTCTTCGTACTGATCGATGCGCGACGGGAAGATATCGACAAAATCCTTCACGCGCTTCTGCCAGCCGCGCGGATGCGGCAGCGCCAGTCCGCCGATGCGGATGTAGCTGGTCATCATGCGCTGGCCCGAGAACATCTCGAAAATCCGAAGAATTTCTTCGCGTTCGCGGAAGCAGTACAGGAAGACTGTCATCGCGCCAATATCAATGGCGTGCGTTCCCAGCCACACCAGATGGCTGTTGAGGCGCGTCAATTCGGCCAGCATGACGCGCGTAAACTGCGCATGCATCGGAATTTCCAGACCCAGCAGCTTTTCGGCCGCAAGGCAATAAACCAGATTATTCGAGAGCGGCGCTAGGTAGTCGATGCGATCCGTCAGCGTAACACCCTGCTGATAGGTCTTGACCTCGAATTCCTTTTCGATGCCCGTGTGCAGGTAACCGATTTCCGGCGCGGCCTTGAGAATGGTTTCGCCGTCAAGCTCCAGCAGCAAACGAAGCACGCCATGCGTCGACGGATGCTGCGGGCCCATATTAAGCACCATCGTGCGATGGGCCTTCGGGTCTTTAATGTGCTTCTGGTAATCCTCTTCTACTTCAAAAGCGCTGGTGACTCCGGGTTCGATCGCCATGGCTTAGTACCTGTTCCCAGTGACCGGAAAATCTTTGCGCAGCGGATGCCCTTCGAACTGTTCCGGCAGCTGAATACGCTTCAGATCGGGGTGATTGAGAAAACGAATGCCGAAAAAATCGTAGGTTTCGCGTTCATACCAGTTGGCGGAACGGAAGACTGAACAGCCAGACTCGATTTCCGGATTATCCCCGGAAACGCGGGATTTCAGCCGCAGACGCTCTTTCGTCGTGACCGACTGGAGATGATAAATCACTTCGTAGCGCGGCTCCACGGGGAAACGGTCCACGCCGCAAACGGTACTGAGGCGCGTAAAACCAAGATCGTGCTTCGCCCTGCCCAGCGCGGCAACAATATTCCCCGGCGCCACCTCAATTGTGAGTTCGCCGAATTCAAGCTTGCCCGTGGTCGCCAGATCGGCAAGCGCGGAAGCAGTGGAGTTTTCGCTTAAGGATTCGGGGAGCATCGTATTTCGTGGGCGCTTAGTGCGGGCGTCCTTCCGTTTGGTTATCCGATAGGGGCGTCAGCGGCTCGTCCTTGAACGAGTGAGCCCAGTCAAGAACACCCTTTTTCCAGACGAAAAAAAAGCCAGCCATCACGAGCGCGACGAAGGCCAGCATTTCAACAAAGGCGAACATCTTGAGCTGCTTGTAGACCACGGCCCAGGGATATAAGAAGATTGCTTCAATATCGAAAAGGATGAACAGCATGGCGACCAGATAAAACTTGACGCTGAAGCGTTCGCGAGCGTCGCCAGTCGGCTCAATGCCGCACTCGTACGCCATATCTTTCACTCTGTTCTTTACCCTGCGTCCGATCACATACGACAACGTGACGAGCGCAATGGCAATCACCAGGGCCAGGACGGACTGCATCAGTACCGGGAGCCATTGTTCTGGGAGTGAAGTTGGCATTTGAGCTTTCGAAACGACCTTCAAAAAACGGGGGCTGTTTTCCCCAAGGAACTATAATAAGGCACGGGTCCCCCTGACGCGAAAATGCCGCGAAAAATGACGACCGAAATGCTAATCACACTGAATGGAGAAAGGCGTTCGTTCCCTGCGGGAACGACACTGCTGGAACTGGTAGAGGCGCTGAATCTGGAGCCGGAGCGGGTAGCGATCGAGTTCAATCGGGTGATTGCGCGGCGCGATTCATGGAAGTCGACTGAAGTTGAAGGTGGGGCGGAGATTGAAATCGTCATGTTTGTGGGCGGGGGATAGTCTCGCAACGAAGGCTCCAAGCAGACCACGATGCCTCGCTCGGGACTGTGCCTCCTCTTCCGGTTGGCCATCCGGACACTATTTGGGAACTGATTTCAACTTGCCGCGCGTTACACGCCCAAGTGGACCTGCTGACGAACAGGCAGTTCAGTTCCTGGATGGTTTCGCGGCGTGGTCGATTACAAGGATTTCCGTGGGCTCTTTTGCGGGCTGTAGATTCAGTCCCAGCGACGGCAGGATCTCTAAGAAGACCGTGGGCAGTTCAATGGCGGTGTCCAAAGTCAGATCCCGCTGGAAATCGAAGAACCCTGCAAGCCCGGTCCCGTCGACCACTGGACAGTCCATCCACTGTGATATGTACCTGGCCAAAGATGCCATCGACGCCTTCTTGAGTATGACTCGGATGGCTCGGCCTTCGTCCCTGACCAACGGCCGCAGGCTGATCTGGGTCTGGGCCTCCTTCGATGCCTGAAGTTTCGTCCCACCCTTATCGGCGGTCAACGAGTATCCGCTGAGTGCCCTCGTCTCCCGGTGGAGAGCCAGCCCGAACCGATCCACCAAAACTGCCTGAAGCATTTCGAGAAGTCGCTCCCGGCTGTTCGAGCCGGTCGCGATGGCTTGGATGTCGAATGTATCCGAGTCGACCCAACCAGGGCCTCCCGCAGTTTGAAATCCAGGCACACTGTAGGCTCTTTGAATGAGCGCCCTCAATGTTAACCCATTCATCACGAGCCGCCCGGGATCGATCTGCTCGCTCCTCCCAGGAGAGACGCTTGGTCTGACGGAAACCGCTTCGAAGGCCGATTGCGCCGCCAAGTTGGACGTGGCGAGAATTGCAGCAACCGTGATTCGGATCATGTTATCAATGTGACGATTTCGGATGAAAATGGTAAGGCTCGCGCGAAACCTCGGCTTTAGCTTTCGGTATAGACTTCCCGTGCCTCCCAGACTAGTAACGGTCCCGATCCGGGGGGCTGTCGGAGCGCGTAGCAATCGAGTTCAATCTTGTGATTGCGCGGCACGATTCCTGGAAGGCGACCGAAGTTGAGGGCGGGGCGGAGGTTGAGATTGTGATGTTTGTGGGCGGGGGATAGCCCGACCGCGCTATTCCCGCATTCGATTCCTATCGACGGCGAAATGCCGCCAAACCAATCAAAGACCCGGCCAGTAGCCCCAAGGTTCCGGGTTCCGGCGCACTGGACGGCGTCTCATAGCTGTTTCCCGATTCCGTGGTATAGCCGGCTCCTGCCGAAACGCCATCGAGATAGAACTGCACCAGCGAAGCGTTCACTGAAACATCCATGGTTCCGCTGACGGTGGGTGTGCCTACACCCAGCGAAAGTGCACCCACTATAGCCGATGTAGTCACCTGGTTGACCGTGAACGAACCGGTAAGCACTTGGTCGAGCGCCGATGTGCCTGCGGCGGCGTGGCCTGTGTAGTATTCGGTGAAGCAGGGAGTACCGTTGCCGCCGCCGATGCCGTACCCGCCTCCGTAGATGCCCGGAAGGTAGAAATTTACGCTGGCCGACGCTGAATCGCCCGCCCCTGTACCACAAGCGTCGTCGGTAGTCCAGGAGGTTGTGGAATCGAATATCAGCGTCATATCGTAGGTGCCAGGCTGCAACGTGACTGTGTCGGACCAACTGGAATTCAGACTTCCGTTGCTGTACCAATCGTTGCCCTGGCCACCGTGATCGATGGATGCACTGCCTGACAGCGACCCGTACGCAAGCGTGCCATCGATGGCCGTCGTGGTGTAGGCGTAATTGTTCTGGTACGTGATGCAGCAACTAGTGGCGGTCAGCGGGCCCGGCGTGGACGAGGATTCGGAGTCGCCCGCGATGCTGAAAACATCTGCGTTGGCAGCTTCCGAGATTGAAAGGGAACTTGCCTGTGCCGGTGAACAGGCGAAGAATACAACCAGTGCCGACACAACCGCGCATTGAACTTTCATAGACAAGATTCCTCCAGGTTCGAGCGCCGTCGCCCATCCAAATGCGCAAACCGAGAATCGCGACTGCGCTGGCACTCCCTTTCCCTGGAGATTTCTGATCTCAATCGTGTGTCGGTCGTCATTTTCACAGATACCTCCGGCGCGCACCCGCAAAAGCCACACCGCCGCACAGGAGCATCCAGGCTGCTGGTTCAGGCGCGGATGCCAGCGTTTGATCGAACTGAACACGCACACCGTCATCGTAGTTATTGTCCGAGACCATGACGACCGTAATGCTGTTCGTGCCTGCGACCAGATCGGCCACAGGAATGTCGAACGCTACGCCATTTATGAAATTTGGCTCGGTGTCGATCAGGTTTCCATTCACATTCAGGGTGCCATCGTCGTCAACCGACCAGTTGCCTGTGATATCGGAAGTTGGGGACGCAAGAAAGAAGTCAAGAGTGAAAGTGTATGGCGTCGGGCCAGTAGGGTTCGTCGTGGTCGTACCGATCCATGAAGACAGTGAGTTGTCGTTAACCCATCCGCCCCACCAGTTTTGGCATGACGGACTCAGAACGGTTGCCTGCTCGGCAACGCCGCCGTTAATGCCGGACCCCTGCACTATCCAGTTGGCATCTGCATCGCCACAGGTGGTGTCACCGTTACCGGTGCTGAACGGAAAGGTGCTCGCCTGCGCGGAGATGACGCCAAGGGTCATCCCAGTGAACATAAGGAACGCGGTCGCCCGCGGCCAGGGAAGGTTACGCCTTGTTGTTTTCATAAGTTTAATTCCTCCTCTAAAGATGAACGACCCGGGGCTATCCATATCGCCGCCCTCGCCAGCCTCACTCAGTAACGTCCCAAACGCGGACCGAGCGGCTCAGGGTCTCAACATTTTTTTCGTTTCGGCCTGAAATCCTCGTGCAAACCTGTCAAAATCTTTCCTATGTCGGATGTCACGGTTCTGCTGCAACGCTGGCAAAAGGGGGATAAGGCGGCGCTCGACGAGATGCTGCCTGCCGTTTATGACGAATTACGCCGTCTGGCCGTTATCGGCCTTGCACGGGAACGGCCCGGCCATACACTGCAGCCCACGGAACTGGTCCACGAGGCCTATATGCAGCTCATCAGCCAGCGCGAAGTCGACTGGCGTGACCGTGCACATTTCCTCGGGGTTGGTGCGCAGGCAATCCGCCGCATCCTGCTGCACCACGCGCGGGATCGGAGTGCGCAGAAGCGCGAGGGCTATGCCAAACGGGTACCGCTCGACCTGGCGCTGGACTCTCTCGAACGCGAAGCAACCACTGACATCGTCACCGTTAATGCAGCGCTCGATCGACTCGCCGAGAAGGACGCCAGGCAGGCGCAAGTGGTGGAACTCCGCATTTTCGGCGGCCTGACTACCGAAGAAACGGCCGAGGTGATGGCGGTCTCTCCGGCCACCGTCAAGCGCGACTGGGCTTCCGGAGTGTTATGGCTCAGGAGAGAGCTGGCGTGACGGACCCGGGCTGGGAGACGGTAAAGGATATCGTCGCGGAAGCGGTGGATCTGGCGCCGGCGGCCCGAGCCGCATTTCTCAACCGGGCGTGCGCGGACCGGCCGGAGTTGCGACGCGAAGTGGAATCCCTGCTGGGCTTTGATGCGCCCGGCGCGCCATTTTCGAATATTGACCGAGTTCCTGAGCGGCTCGGGCCGTACCACGTCCTTCGGGAGATCGGGCGCGGCGGCATGGGAACCGTCTATCTTGCCGAACGCGACGATGGCCAGTTCGAACAGCGCGTGGCAATCAAGGTCATCAAGCGGGGCATGGACACAGACGCCGTTTTGCGTCGCTTTTACGCCGAACGGCAGATCCTGGCACGCCTGCAGCATCCCAACATCACCAGGCTGCTCGATGGCGGAAGTTTTGACGGGCGGCCTTACTTCGTGATGGAGTATCTGGCGGGCGAACCGCTGCTGGAATACTGCCGGAGCCGTGAACTTAACATTGAAGCGAAGATCAACCTTTTCCTGGCGGTCTGCGATGCCGTAGATAATGCGCACCGCAACCTGGTGCTGCATCGCGATATCAAGACCGGCAACATTCTGGTGGATGCGTCGGGAACCCCCAAGCTGATGGATTTCGGCATCGCCAAGCTGCTCGGAGAGGGCAGCGACACTGAACAGACCGTGACGGCGCTGCGGCCTATGACGCCGCAGAATGCGAGCCCGGAACAGGTGCGGGGCGAGCCACTCACGACGGCCAGCGACGTATATGCCCTCGGAGTTCTGCTGTTTGAATTGCTGGCGGGCTGCGCTCCTTACCGGGTCGGTGGCTCAGCGCCTTCCGAACTGGCCCGGATCGTATGCGAAACACCGGCGCCCCGGCCCAGTTCGGTGGCCTCTCCGGAAAGTGCAGAAGAACTGCGCGGCGATCTGGACAACATCGTCCTGAAGGCGCTGGAAAAGGACCCGGAGCGGCGCTACCGCGGCGCCGCCGATCTGGCTGACGATCTGCGTCGGCACCTCGACGGCCTGCCTGTCCTGGCCAGAGCGGGAAGCAAAATGTACCGTGCCGGCAAGTTCGTTCGTCGCAACCGCCGCGCGTTCGCTGTGACGACGATTCTGTTAGTCTCCATACTCGGCGGCACCGCCGGCACGGCCTGGTATGCGTATCGCGCGCGCCTTGCCGAAGCCAACGCCGAGCGTCGCTTTGAGGCGCTTCATCGCCTCACCAACTCAATGCTCTTTGAGGTGGACGACGCAATAGCCAACCTGCAGGGCGCCACCGCGGCCCGAGCGGTGGTGGTGAACCGGACCCTGGACTATCTGGATCAGATGGCAAGCGACGCTGGCAGCAATACCGCGGTGCTGCAGGACCTGGCAACCGCTTATGTTCGGGTTGGACGGATTCAGGGAGCACAGCTGACAGCACATTTAGGCGGGTCCGGCTCCCTTCAGAATGCTCGAAAATCCTACGAAAAAGCTCTCGCCATCCGGCAGCGCCTGCTCGCGGCGAATCCGGATAATCTTCACCTCCGGACAGATGTCCTGAATACTCAGGTGGAAATCGCTGCCACCTATTTTTTCGATGGTGACCTGAAGAAGGCACTGGCGTTGTATGGGACTCTGGCGGCGAATGCAAGGACGCTCGCAGCTGAATCACCGACCCACGACCAGCTTTACGTCGATGTGGAATTCCAGCTGGGCGCGATTCTGAACGCCATGGGCAGCATCAGCACGTCGATGCTGGACATCCCTCACGCACTGGACTACCTGGAGCAGGCCCTGAACGTCCGTGTGGCACTGCTCGCCGGGCATCCCGACGAAAAGCGAGCGCAGCGGACCGTAGGCATTTCGCACAATTATTTAGCAATGGGATACGAGGCAGGCGACCAATATCCGGAGGCGGTCAACGAGGAACGACTGGCAGTGACCAACTGGGAACCCCTTGCCGCTGCGGATCCCAACAATGCCGATCTGCATAGTCTGCTGGGGGATGCCCACGAGCATCTGTGCCAGGATCTTGCCCGCACGGGACACTTCGCCGAATCCCTGCAACAATGCCGCACGTCAATCGACATCTACCAGGCTTCCGTGAAAGCCGACCCGAACGACATTCAGGCAACCGAAGACCTGGCGACCGCGTTCAACTCCATGAGTGAAGCGCTGGAAAGGATGGGGAGGTCGCGCGAGGCTTTCGAATGGGAGTCCAGAGCGAGAAGCCTTTATCGCGCGATCGAGGTGAAAGATCCGGATTCTCTGGAGGCAGCGGGCGATGATGCCTCCAGCCTTGTACACTTCGGCACGCTGGAATCGAAACTGGGGCTGCGCGCGATGGCCGAAAAAGACCTTCGCACAGTTCGGGGGCGCCTGGAAAAGCAACTTACCCAAAGCCCGGCAGACCGCCAGAAAAAGCAGTTATACGACCGCGCGACCACAGCACTGAGCGAACTTCGATAGCCTCGCCCGGCTATCATGAACGAAACGCAATGAGCGAGTTTGCATATTCAGCCAGCGATCGCTGTCGTAATTGCGGCCAGCCGCTGACGGGCGCGTATTGCGCTGCGTGCGGACAATCCGCTGATGAGGGACACGCTCCCACCATCGGGCACTTCATCCACGAATTGGTGCATGAGTTCACTCACCTCGATGGCACGATCTTCCGAACTCTCAAGGCTCTCTTCTTTCATCCCGGTCGCCTGACGGAAGAATACTGGGCCGGCCGTGTAGTGAGCTGGATACGACCGTTGCGCCTCTTTCTGATTGTCGCCGCGCTGCATTTACTGGCGTCGACGGGCGTGGGGCCGATGAACTTCCAGGTGGTGATCACGAAATCGCCGAAAGGGCAGGTCCATTTTGGAATCAACCGCAGCGGGCGATTGGAGGATGTGGCTGGCATCCCCTCGGGGAGTGTGCTCGTTTCCAGAGAAGAACACAAGGAATTCACGGAGAACTTCGAAAAAGCGTATCACGAAATCCGTTACAGTTCCGTGCTTCTTTTTGCAGTTGGCGCCTGGCTGTTTTATCGGCGCAGACAGCCATACTTCGCTGCCAGCCTGATCCTGGCACTGCACTTCTACACTTTCTGGTACGTTCTCGCGATCATTGGCGGCATTCTTAGCAAAGGGCAGGGAGTATTTCGCGACCTGCCACTGCTTGCCTGCGTATATTTATTTCTTGTGTTGGGGCGCTTGTTCCACGAACACTGGTATTGGCGTTTGGGAAAGACACTCGCGCTTTGGGTGTACCTGATCGCAATAGAACTCGCTCTGGGACTGGCCGCGGGCGCCTGGGCAGCCCATCTTGCCAGCGGCTGAGTGTTGTTCGATACCTGCCGGGTCACCTATACCAGCGGGTCAAAGGTGCCCCTGGCTTCATCCCACGAGGTCACGGTACCGGGGCCAATGTGATAGACCCAGCCATGCAGGGCCAGATCCCCTTCCTTCAAACGTTGCTTTACCGCGGGGTGTGATCGCAGATTCTTCAACTGCGCAACTACATTACGCTCAGCAAGCGACAGCAGGAACTCGGGAGTCGGTTCGGTCTCACGTTGGTCTACCCGCGCGTACTGCAGCCACGCGGTGACGTTCGGAAATTCAGCCAGCGCATCCGGATTCAACGCGCCCTTCATAACGCCGCAATCCGTGTGACCGCAGACCACCACTGCTTGCACCCCCAGCACGCCCACAGCATATTCGATAGTTGCTGAAACGCCGCCCAGCTTATCCGGATACGGTGGCACGACGTTGCCGATCACGCGGCAAATAAACAGCTCGCCCGGATTGGTTTGCGTCAGAAGGCACGGATCAATGCGGGAATCGGCGCAGGTGATGAAAAGCGCGTCCGGCCGCTGAGCCAGCGCCAGTTTTTCAAAAAGATCCTGATGTTTTGGATAAACGTGCTTCTGAAATCGGGAGATGCCCCCCAGCAGCTTGTCGATAGACACAAATGTGGACCTTCTTTCAGATTACGGTATGCGCTGTCCGGGCGAGCGGGTTGAGCCTTACGGAGCAACCCGCCAGCGTCCCCACGCCACAAAAGCGCAGAGCAGGCCGGTAATCGCCGGGAACGATGCTGAAACCGCAGGTCCGTAAGCCGCGGAAACGTAAGCTGCTCCGATCATGATCACCGCGAGCAACGCGGCCGCCAGCGGCGTCAGCCACCGCTGAATATTCAACAGACGCGGGAGAATCAGCCCTATGGCGCCGAGGACTTCCGCCGAAGCGATAAAGTGCAGGAACCCGGCTGAAAGATGAACTCTGCCCGCCATGTCTTGCATCGGTACAGCGAACTTCATTGCGCCTGCCGCCAGAAACACGAGTGCTAAGAGCGACTGCACGACCCAAAGGATTCGGTTCATGCCGTGTATTTTACCTACAGCCCGCAATTCGAAGTTGGCGACGATTCAAACTGCCCGGACTTCGGCATACCGTCGCACATGAAAACCGAACTACCGTCGGCCAGTTTGAAATGGTACGTATCGCAACTGGCATGCTCGCCGGCTGCGTCATCCGTATAATAGGCGCAGCTCACGCCGTAGAGTTGCGCCCCTTCGCCATGCAGCAGAGGAGGCAGGGTCACGGAAGGCGAAGGTATATGGGCACCGCCCCGCTGCCCTGTCTCGATCGGCGCAATTGCAGGAATTCCAAACGGCCTGTCCCTGCAGTCTCCCGCCGGAATTTCGTCGAACACCGGTATTCCAACCCGGCGTTGCGGCACAACCCGCAGCAAGAACGTGGGGACAACACCGATCGCCCGTTCATTTCCCGCATTCCGCAGATATGTCCGGATTTCGCCGGAGTGAAATCCCGAGTTGAGATTACACACGAACGGCTGAGACATTTCGGGAGCACGATCATTGACTACGGCCGGATGAAGCTCCACCACCCGTGCATGCTCAGCGCTGATATGGCGAAGCAAAAAAACGAGTGCCACTATCATGGGTACGGCAAGCACGGCCAATACGATGGAAATAAGCCGGAAACGCTTGTCCATGGACGTCTTCTCCCAGCTCTGCCACTCGGGTACATTTGCCCGGGCCTTTGCCTTCCTGGGTCGAGATGGAGGGAGAAGGGACATGGACCAGATACAGACGCCGGACAAGCATCACGGCGACGTCAGTGTATCAATTCTGAAGATTCTTTGGCAATTTCCAACCCCGTAAACTGACCTATGTTATCAGGCTTTTGGGGGGAGCATTTCCGGCCTCACGCTACGACGGCGTGAGAATTGATCAAAAATGAGATTTGACTGCAAAAAGCACGCCGCGCCAATGTGAAACAGGTATACAATACAGGGTTATGAACCGTGCAGCCATCGCCCTTGTTTCCGCGATATTCGCGCCTATTCTATGTCAGGCGGCAAGTCCGTTCGTCGGCAGATGGGATTTCACCGTCCCCAATGCCAGCTCCGGCACGAACAGTTCCTACTGGCTCGGCGTCACTGAAAAGGGCGGCACTCTGGAAGTGTGGTTTCAGCCTTCCGGCGGTAACGTGATCCAGATGAAAGACTTCAAGGCGGAAGGTTCCCACCTTAGCGTCACGACTGCGACCGCTACCGCAACCCGTCCCGCCACCACCTGGGAGCTCGACGCCGTGGGTGGCAAACTCACCGGCGTCATTAAGGCCCCGACCAACTCCACACCCGTCACCGGCCTTCCCGCACCTGCGCTCAAACGCGCCGAGCCGAAGGCCTGGAGTGCTCCGGTCTCCCTGTTCAACGGTAAAGATCTCACCGGCTGGGAACCGATCGGCAACCCCGATAATAGTCACTGGAAGGTGATCGACGGCCTCCTGGTCAACGAAACCAAAGGCGACAATCTGAAGTCCACCGCCGCCTATACAGATTTCAAACTGCATTTCGAGGTTAATTGCCCGGACCGGGCGAACAGTGGCTTTTATCTGCGCGGTCGCTACGAAGTTCAACTTGAGTATGAGGCTCCCGGCACCGACCCCCCGGAGCGCATGATGGGTTCCATCTACGGTCGTCTGACTCCGGCAGTCACCTTTGAGCGCACGCCTGGGCAGTGGGAAACCTTCGACGTGACGCTGGTCGGACGCACTGTTACCATTTCGCGCAATGGCAAACTGACCATCGATCATAAAGAGATTGAAGGCATCACCGGTGGTGCGCTGGACGCCAACGAAGGCGATCCTGGCCCGTTTTATATTCAGGGCGACCACACCGGCGGCCTGAAATTCCGTAATATAACGGTATCGGTCCCGAAGAACTGATCCTGCGACGAAGGCATGAGCAGCGGGACTAACAAGAAATCCACTCTCACCCCCTGCAATCGCTGCGGGGGCGAGATTTTCCGCTCCACGTTTCGCAATTTTGGCGAGATGCTCTTGGCGCCTTTTGTGATGCCGTTCCGCTGTTCGCGCTGTGGCTGGCGCCAGTTCCGCTCCAGTTTCTCCCGAGTGCGCGACAAGGATGAATTCCGGCGCGCGGCGAACGACCGCGAATAGTTCTCCTTACAGTGTTCTGGACCCGCGCGGAAGCCGCAAATGGGCGGCAAACCATCTCTGTGCGTCGATATACTCAATTCGGAGGCAGGCAGCCAACTTAGCCAAGTCGATGCAGCGGAAAACTCATGCCGTGCTCGCGGCGCTCATGGTAGCTTCCGCCCTGGCCGCTCTCGTGCTGAGCTGGACGGCCCTCGGGCGCCAGTTCGATACCTACGCGTACGACTTTTTCTTCCGCCTCGAACCGCCCGCTCCGTGGCAGCCCCAATCCATCATCCTTGCGCTCGACGAAGAAACGTTGACCAAATACGGCGGCCTCACCGGCATGCGCTCTGCCCTGGCCGATGGTCTCGAAAAGATTCGGCCCGCTCAACCCGCTGCCGTCGCCATTGACTTCATTCTCCCGGATGCCAGCCCGTCCGATGGCCCGCTGGAAGCTGCTTTCGCCAACACCCCCAACCTCGTCCTCTCCTGCGATCTTCTCCCCAACGGCCGCTGGGAGGACCCCATTGAGCGCTTCCGCACCCATGCCGTAGCCGTCGGCGAAGTCCACGCCGATCTCGACAAATTCGACGCCATCAGCCGTGACCTGCCGCTCGAAAAAGCCGCCGGAAACGACCGTCGCTGGACGCTCGCCCTCGAAACCTTCATGGCCGTGAACCACGCTGGCGTCATCGAATCGCCCGACGACCTTCTCGTGGGAACCACTCGCATTCCTTCAGCCGATTCCACCGGCCGTACGCTGCGCATCCGTTTTACCCCGCCGTCTATGAACGGGATCCCGCCCGTATCGATCGCGGAACTGGATCGCCATCCCGAGCTGGCCGCCCGTTTCGCGGGTAAAGCTGTTTTCGCCGGAGTCACCGCGCAAACGCTGAGTGACCGCTACTCGACACCCTATACGAATGGCGCCATCATGCCCGGCATTGAGTTCCACGCGAATCTTTACGAAACAATCGCCCGCCGGATGTTCCTCACCGACGCGCCGCTCACCTGGGTCTTCGCCCTCAGTTTCATTCTTGCCGCCGCTTCCGGCCTGGCCTTCCTGTTCACTGGTGGATGGCCGGCTAACCTGGGCGCTTTCCTTGTGCTCGTGGCATCCCAGGCCATACCGGCCCTGGCGTTCTCACACGGCATCGTCTGGGAGTGGATGCCCGGCACTTTCACGGCCGTCATTGCCATCGCTCTGGCCGCAACCTGGCGGCATCTCATTGTGCGCCGCCAGTTGACTGTCGCCGAGAACGAGAAAACCCGATATCAGCGTTCCATGCAGTTCGCCATCCACGAACTCCGCACTCCTCTCACGGCTATTCAGGGATCAAGCGAACTCATCAGCCGTTACGGATCCATGCCCGAAGCGAAGCGTAAGGAGATGGCGGACCTTATCAACGCCGAGTCGAAACGCCTGGCCCGCATGATCGAGACCTTCCTCAGCGTCGAAAAGCTCTCCGCCGGCCAGATGGAAATGAAGCAGGAGCGCTTCCTGCTCGCCGAAATCGTCAAGCGTTGCGCAGAGCGAGCCAAACCGCTGGCGGAAGCGAAAAACATCGCCGTCCACCTCGAAGACTTGCCAGCAGCTCAAATCTCCGGCGACCGCGAACTTATGGAGTACGCCGTCTACAATCTGCTCACCAACGCCATCAAGTATTCCCCCTCCGGCACGCAGGTCACCCTTTTCGGCGAAGATAATAAGAACGAGGTCCGTCTTTCCGTGCAGGATCAAGGCATCGGCATGGATAAAAAGGAAGTTAGCCGTATCTTCGAAAAGTTTTACCGCACTAAGCGCGCCGAGCAATCGGGGGAAGCCGGAACAGGTATTGGATTGTCCATCGTGGAACAAATCGTCGTGCAGCATGGGGGCTCCATTCACGTGGAGTCCGAACCCGGCAAAGGGTCAAGGTTCACACTGGTGTTGAAACGCGCATATGACTGAGGCTGGCGAAAAAATTCTTCTGGTCGAAGACGACCCCTCCGTTCGCACCACAATCGTCACCTTCCTTGAATTGGAAGGCTTCGATGTCGAGGCGTTTTCCAACACGCGCGACGCCATCGAAAGGCTCTCTCACGGAGGCTACCGCCTCGTTATTTCCGATATCTATATTGACGACCGTACCGGCATCGATATCCTGCAGGCCGCCAAGAAGCAGGCCAACGAATGCGCCGTCATCCTGATGACAGCGCGAGGCACTATGGAAACCGTCATGGCCGCCACCCGTAACGGATCTTTCGACTATCTCGCCAAGCCCTTCGAACTCGATACTTTGCTCGAAGCCGTAAAGCGCGCCATCGCTGCCCGCACTCCGGATGACGACGAAGTCGAAGCCGAGGATCTCCCGGAAAGCGAGATGATCGGCAGTTCCGCCGGCATGGTCGAAATCTACAAGACCGTCTCCCGCGTCGCTCCCACCGATGCTACGGTCGTCATTCTCGGTGAAACCGGCACCGGCAAGGAACTCATCGCTCGAATGATTCACCGCAACAGCGATCGCGCTCAGTTTCCGTTCGTCGCGGTGGACTGTGGCGCTATTCCGCCAACTCTGCTCGAAAGTGAATTGTTCGGTGCCATGCGGGGAGCTTTCACAGGCGCCGACCGCGACCGTATCGGCGTCTTCGAAGCCGCCAATCGCGGCACCGTGTTTCTCGACGAAATCGGCGATATCGACGCCGCATTTCAGGTCAAGCTGCTGCGCTTTCTTCAGGAGCGCGAAGTGCGCCCAGTGGGCTCCCCGCGGGCCAAGACCGTCGACGTCCGTGTCGTCGTCGCCACCAACCGTGATTTGCAGAAAATGGTTGAGGAAGGCAAGTTCCGTGAGGATCTCTGGCATCGCCTGAATGTCGTTCGTCTCACTCTGCCACCGTTGCGCGAACGCCGCATCGACGTGCCCTTGCTGGCCCACTACTTCCTGAACAAGTACAACACCCGGTACTCGCGTCACGTCAAAATGACCGATTCCGGTCTGCGTGAACTCAACAATTTCACCTGGCCCGGCAATGTGCGCCAGCTGCAACACTTGATCGAACGCCTCACGATACTCTCCCCCAACGACCGTATCGACGCGGAATCTGTCCAGGACGCCATAGCCGCCATGGATACCAAAGAAGGCGGCGGCGAAACCCTGGCCGAGACCGAAGCTGATCAGATTCGTCGCGTCCTCGCGGCCACTGGTGGTAACAAGAGTCGGGCCGCGTCCGTCCTCGGCATTGAACGCAAGACTCTCTATCGGAAGCTGGAACGGATGAAGATTTAACCCGCCGCATCCTACAATAAAAACTATGTCAATTCAGATTGGCGCCATCACCGACGAATTCTCGCCCGAAATCGCCCTGGCGGTTGAGGCCATGCGCGAAATCGGCATGAAGGGCGCGGAACTGCGCGTCGTGAATGGTAAGAACATCATGGATCTCACCGATACCGAACTCGATTCCGCGCTCGCTACCGTCCATGCCGCCGGCCTCAAAGTCGTCTCGATCGCATCGCCTCTACTCAAGTGCACCCTGCCCGATGCCCCGCCCATCGACGAACGTTTCCAGCAGGATGTTTTCGCTTCCAAACACTCCTTCGAAGACCAGCCCCGACTGGCCCAGCGTGCTTTTGAGATCGCCAAACGCTCCGGTGCGAAGATTGTCCGCGTCTTTTCCTACTGGCGGGTGGTCGATCCGCCTGCCGTCTTCGAACGCGTCGTCGACGCCTTGCAGGAACTCTCCGACCGCGCTGCCGAGCATGGACTCATCATCGGCCTTGAGAACGAGCACGCCTGCAATATCGCGACCGCCCACGACACCGCCCGCGTACTCGCCGCCATCGACCATGAGAACCTGAAAGTCGTTTGGGATCCGGCTAACGCCTACGTTTCCGGCGAAGATCCGTTCCCGCCTGGCTATAACGTCCTCGAAGCCAGGCGCATCGTCCATGTCCATGCCAAAGACTGCACCCTGGATGGCCATAAACCCATCTGGTGTCCGCTGGGCGAAGGCGCCATCGACTGGGTTGGTCAGTTCGCCGCGCTGAAAGAAGACGGCTACTCAGGCTATATCCACCTCGAAACCCACTGGGCCGGCCCGAATGGCAACAAGATGGAAGGCAGCAAAATCTGCGGCCGCAATCTCAAGAAAATGGTCGGC
>CAIKAS010000302.1 GCA_903825445.1 uncultured Acidobacteriia bacterium | reverse complement strand
CTCACGCAAAGCCGCAAAGCTCTTGCGGCGAACTATCGGTTCTGCACGATCGAACCGAATATGGGGGTCGTGACGGTTCCCGATGAGCGACTGGAAGTGCTGGCGAAGATCAGCAAGGCGGCAAAGATCATTCCCTCGGTCTTTGAGTTTGTCGATATCGCAGGGCTCGTCAAGGGTGCGAGCCAGGGCGAAGGACTGGGGAATCAGTTTCTGGGGCACATTCGTGAAGTGGATGCGATTGTCCAGGTGCTGCGCTGTTTCGAGAATGCGGATATCGAGCACGTAATGGATACGGTCGATCCGATCCGCGACATCGAAGTGATCGGAACGGAGCTGATTCTGGCCGACCTGGACAGCGTGCAGAAGCGGCGGCTGCGGCAACAGAAGATTGCCAAGGGCGGCGACAAAAAGGCGCAGGCGGAATTGGCGCTGCTGGACCGGGTGGAGGCTCATCTCAACGATGGCAAGCATGCGTTCACGCTGGAAGTAACGCCGGAGGAAGCCGCTATTCGAAAGGGGCTATTCCTGCTGACGGCGAAACCAACGCTGTTTGCATGCAATGTCTCGGAAGAGGATCTGGCGCATCCGGAGAAAAATCCGTGGGTCCAGAAAGTGCGCGATTATGCCGCGGAACACATGGGAACGCGGGTGGTTGTAGTGTCGGCTGAGATTGAATCGGAACTGATGACTCTGCCAGTAGAAGAGCGCGTCGAGTATCTCGCTGGACTCGGTGTGACGGATGGCGCGGAGACGGGCGCGGGTACGCTGATCAGAGAGGCGTACACGTTGCTTGGCCTTCGCTCTTATCTGACGACGGGCGAGAAGGAAACGCGCGCGTGGACGATTCATGCGGGCGATAAGGCACCGGTCGCGGCGGGCGTGATTCACTCGGATTTCGAGAAGAGCTTTATCTCGGCTGAGACCACGGCGTATGCGGATCTGATCGCGTGCGGAAGCTTCGCAAGATGCCGTGAACTGGGGAAGACTCGCACGGAAGGGAAAGAATATGTGGTCCAGGATGGCGACATCATGGAGTTTAAGACTTTCCTCTAGGCAGCGTTGGGTTTTCGATCACGAGTCCGCGTTAAATCTTTCGAAACGGCGTAACATCATTTTGTATCAGTCGTTTGTGGGTATTATTCTGCTACTGGCAGGCGGTGGCAGAACGGGTCTATCCGCTCTGAGGTGTAGGTTTGGAGCAGATTATGTCTCAACTCCTCAGTACTCTTCGTAGAGGTTCCAGTGGCCCAAACGTGGGCAAGCTTCAGCTCCGGTTGACGGAGTCGGGCCTTTACAGGGGGCCCGCAGACAATGCTTTCGGAATTGGCGTGGAAACGGCGGTTCGGGCTTTTCAGTCGTTACGTGGATTGCCTGCCGATGGCATCGTAGGACCGCAAACATGGTCGGCCCTCTTCCCTCCATCGACTTCGGCGCCGTCCGCCGGTCTTTTGTCCGAAGCTCCGTTGGCCGAACGATGTCTGGCCCTCACCGGCGCATTCGAAACGAGTGCGGGCTTTCCGGATTGCTTCGCGGGAATTGCCGGCGACTTCGACGGGCAAGGACTCAGTTTCGGCGTTTTGCAATGGAATATCGGGCAGGGAACTCTCCAGCCGCTGCTGGCGGAGATGCTTTCGGAACATAAGGCGGTAGCCGCTGAGGTGTGTGGCGACCGTCTTGACGCCGTCCGCGCGATGCTGGTGGCACCTCTGACAGCGCAACTACAGTGGGCGAGGAGTCTGCAGGATCCGGTGAGCCATCGTGTGTTGGAGCCGTGGCTCGGCATGCTGCTGGCGTTGGGGCGCACGCCGGAGTTTCAGGCCGTCCAGGTGGAACACGCGGCTCCGGTTCACACATCGGCAGTGGAACTGTGCACGCGTTTCGGAGTGACCACAGAGCGGGCATTGGCGATGATGTTCGATATCCGGGTGCAGAATGGCTCGATCAGTTCGGCTACGGAGGCCAGGATTCGGGCCGATTTCGCCGCGATTCCGGCCGGTGGCACTCTTGAGGATGTGGAAGTGACAAAACTGCGGTCGATTGCCAATCGCAGGGCCGAAGCTTCCTCGCCGACCTTCAGAGAGGATGTAAGAGTCCGCAAGTTGACCATCGCAAATGGTTACGGTACCGTTCACGGCGTCGACTACGACCTGGAACGGCAGTTCGGTATTCGGCTTCAGACTGCCACTTGAGAGTGTTATAAGCTGTAGGGCAGTTATGAAGATTTCACGCCGTACAGTTCTTACGCAGTCCGCCGCTCTGATGGGCGCGGCACACCTCATCCGTCCTGAGTTGCAGGCGCAGACCGCTGCGAGCGGACCGCCGCTACCGCCGCCCTACGCGCCGCAGGAATCGACGCGCGAGCGCCGCATGAAATGGTGGCGCGACGCTCGGTTCGGCATGTTTATTCATTGGGGCCTTTACAGCATGATCGGCCGCCACGAATGGGCGATGGAGAACGAGGCCATTCCGGTTAAAGAGTATGAAGCGCTCGCGAAGCAGTTCAAGCCGAAACCGAATGCGGCCCGCGACTGGGCGAAGCTGGCGAAACAGACCGGGCAGAAATACATGGTGATGACGACCAAGCATCACGAAGGATTTTGCCATTTCAATTCGAAACTCACGAACTATTGCGCGCCCAAGCAGGGTCCGGGGCGGGATCTGGTGGCGGAGTTTGTGGAAGCGGCGCATGCTGAGGGCCTGACACCTGGCTTCTACTACTCGCTGATGGACTGGCACCACCCCGATGGCGCGCGCTGTAAAACGGATGAAGCCGCACGGCGCAGATTTGTAGATTACATACACGGGCAGATTCACGAGTTGATGACGAACTACGGGAAAATCGGCGTGCTCTGGTACGACGTATCGTGGCCACTCGATGTGGTCGGTTGGGAATCGGAAAAGATGAACAAGATGGTTTTCGATTTGCAGCCGGAGATTATCGTGAACAACCGCAATGCACTGCCGGGAGATTTTGCAACACCTGAGCAGCGTATTACCGCGGAAACCGGTGGACGCGCGTGGGAATCCTGCATGACGCTAAATGACAGCTGGGGCTACCAGACCACGGACGATAACTGGAAGTCAGCGAAGACGGTGGTGCGGAATCTGGCGACGTGCGCACGAGACGGCGGAAATTACCTGCTAAATATCGGGCCGAAGGGCGATGGATCAATACCGGAGGCGACAGTGCCGATTTTGCAGGAAGTGGGCAAGTGGCTGGACGGCAATGCTGTCAGTATTTATCAAGCCGAACCATGCAGCGTGAAGCGATCCGCGGATGCGCTGTTCACGCGGAAGGGGAATACACTTTATTCGCACGTTCACTTCTGGGCGGGTGAAGAGTTTGCGATCGGCGGATTCAAGACGAAGGTGCTGAGTGCGAAGTTGCTGCGCACTGGTGCGCCGGTGAAGGTGGTGCAGGACGATATGCGGGTTCGGTTTGTCGGGCTGCCAAAGAATGCGCCGGATTCGCCCGTGACGACGATCGTGGCGGAGTGCGACGGCGAACCGAAGCAGGATACGGATAATGTGCGGAAAACGCGTGAACGGGGGGCCACAGCCTAGGACGGCTCACACATCCCGTTTGTTCTCAACTACTTAGTCTGCTGCTGTGGTGCGGCCTCGCCCATAAGCGGATCGTTCAGGGTGGCGGGTTCCTGACCGTTATGGACGTGGATTCCCATACCTTGGTCGGAGAAGTAGGTCTTGCTACCGCTGGTAGGGTACTGCGACGGCACGGCGCTGATTGCATACCCGGTCGGCGTGGCCTGTAGCGTGAACTTATACCCGCCTTTTTCGCCGCTGGCCAGATCGCGTTCGATCAGGTTGGCCGCCGAGGGACCGTCAGCGCCGCTCGCGGGCGGTCCCAGTTCCTGCAGGGAGGCCGCGTAGCGGTTGTAGTTCGAGTAGTACTGCACCTGGGCTGTGTGGATGGTCACGACTGCGTTCATGGCCGCAGTTTCGCGCGAGCCGCGCAATGCGGTGGTCAGCTTCGGCACCGCGAAAAGCAGAATCACGCCGATGATCGCCAGCACGATCAGCATTTCGATCAGGGAAAAGCCAGCGCGCGGGTTACGGCTGCGCCGGTCGGTCAGGATTGCCTGCAAACGGTCTGAAGACATAGGTCTCTCTCAGTTTATGACGCTCCACCCGCTCAAAGCGTTCAGAGCGAATGTGCGGCCGAGTGGATTCGGCGCATTTTACGCAGAAATCCAGGCAACAGGTCGAGCCGGAGGGCGTTCGGCCCGTCGGAAAGCGCATTTGTCGGGTCGTCGTGAACTTCCACAAACAGGCCGGAAACCCCCACGGCTACGGCAGCGGAGGCCAGCGGTTCGATGAACTGAGGCTGGCCCGCCGATGCGCCGCCACCTCCCGAGGGCAGTTGCACGCTGTGGGTAGCGTCGAAAACCACGGGCCATCCGGCTTCGGCCATGATCCGCAAACCGCGCATATCCACTACCAGATTGTTATATCCGAATGACGAGCCCCGCTCGGTCAGAACGACCTGCCGGTTGCCGGTGGACGCGACCTTGTCGGCAGCGTGGTGAATGTCATGTGGGGCAACAAACTGGCCCTTCTTGACATTAACGATGCGTCCGGAGCGGCCAGCTTCGAGCAGCAGGTCGGTCTGGCGGCAGAGAAAGGCGGGAATCTGGATGACGTCCACAACCTCTGCCGCGGGGGCAATCTGCGATGTTTCATGAACGTCGGTCACGGTGGAAAAGCCACGCTTGCGAAGATCGCCCAGGATACGGAGTCCTTCATTCAGCCCCGGACCGCGGAAACCTTTGAGGCTGGTGCGGTTCGCCTTATCGAACGACGCTTTGAAGACGTACGAAAATCCCTCGGCGGCGGCAATGGCGGAGATGGCATCGGCCATCTTGTTGACGTGGGCTTCGCTCTCGATTACGCAGGGGCCAGCCATCAGGACCAGCCGGGCAGGGTTGAGAAAATCGGTGAAACTGATGCCCATGTGGAAAAAGTGGGTCTATTCCGTATCAGGCAGCAGCGGGGCCATTTGACGGGCCAGGCGATGCTCACGGTACTTGTAGGCAGCGCCCACGAAAGAGCGGAACAGGGGGTGCGGTTCGAGCGGTTTCGACTTAAACTCCGGATGGAATTGGCATCCCAGATAATACGGGTGGTCCGCAATTTCACAGATTTCAACGTAAGTGCCATTCGGCGTCTCGCCAGTGATCTTAAGGCCGGCCGAAGTTAGAACATTCTCGAATTCGCGGTTAAATTCAAAACGGTGGCGATGACGCTCGCTGATTTCGGTGGCGCCGTAGGCCTGGGCGGCGAAACTGCCCGGCTTCAGGACGCATGGCCAGGCACCGAGGCGCATCGTGCCTCCCAGTTCGTCAATGCCCTTCAGTTCACGCAGTTTGTAAATCACGCGATAGGGAGCCACAGGATTAAATTCCGTGGAATCGGCATCCGTGAGACCGCAGACATTGCGGGCATACTCGATGACCATAGTCTGCATGCCCAGACAAATACCAAAGTACGGTACCTTCTGCACCCGGGCGAACTCAATGGCATTGATCATGCCTTCGATGCCGCGTTTGCCGAAACCGCCCGGCACCAGAATGCCGTCATACATTTCCAGTTCTTGCGCCAGCTTGCCCTTTTCGAAGGCGGAAGCCTCGATCCAATGGATCTTCACCTTCACGTTGTGCGCGGTGCCGCCGTGCAGCAACGCTTCCTTCAGGCTCTTATAGGAATCCTCGTACTCGACGTACTTGCCGACCAGCGCAATATCCACTTCATCGCGCGGATTTTCCATTCGGTGGATCATGGCTTTCCAGTCGTCCAGATGCCGGGGACCAGTGTGATCCATGTTCAAATGCTTGAGGATGATCGTATCGACGCCCTCTTCCGCGAAGACAATGGGGATCTCGTAGACTGAACCAACGTCCTTCGCCGCGATCACCGCATCCTTGTCCACATCGCAGAAAAGCGCGATCTTATCCTTCATGTCCGTGGGTAGCGGCCGCTCTGTGCGGCAGAGCAGAATATCGGGCTGAATACCGATGGCGCGCAATTCCTTCACGCTGTGCTGCGTAGGCTTCGTTTTCAGTTCCTGCGCTGCGTTAATCCACGGTACCAGGGTGACGTGCACGAAGATGCAGTTTTCGCGCCCCACTTCATGCCGGACCTGCCGAATTGCTTCGAGAAACGGCAGCGATTCGATATCGCCAACCGTGCCGCCGATTTCGCAGATCACTACATCCACTTCCCCCGCGAGTTTCTTCACCGCAGCCTTGATTTCATTGGTGACATGGGGGATCACTTGTACGGTCTTGCCGAGATAATCTCCCCGGCGTTCGCGCTGGATGATCTGTTCGTAGATGCGGCCGCTGGTGAGGTTGTTATCGCGAGTCAGGGGCGAATGTGTGAACCGTTCATAATGCCCCAGGTCGAGGTCGGTTTCGGCGCCGTCGTCCGTCACAAAGACTTCTCCATGCTGGAACGGGCTCATGGTGCCAGGATCGACATTCAGATAGGGGTCGAACTTCTGCAAAGAAACAGTCAGGCCACGGCTTTCCAGAAGACACCCGATGGACGCCGCCGAAATACCCTTTCCGAGGGACGAAACCACACCGCCGGTCACGAAGATGAATTTATTAGGAGCAGCGGAAGTTTTAGGCATTGGGCACCGCCGATTTGTTGATTGAAACCTGACCTGCACGGAAAAGTGACTGGACACGCTCGAGATCGGCGGGGGTATCGACGCCCATCGATTCGTAATCCGTTTCGACAACACGGATACTAAAACCATTTTCGAGCGCACGCAGTTGCTCGAGCTTCTCCGCTTTTTCGAGCGGACCCACCGGCAGATCGGAGTATGTCATCAGAAACTCGCGGCGATAGACGTAGAGGCCGATGTGCTTGAAGTGAGCGTGGCTTCCAGGGTCACGAACGCAGGGAATCGCGGAACGCGAGAAATAGAGAGCATTCCCAAAATGATCAGTGACGACTTTAACGACATTGGGATCTGAGACTTCACGAGTGTTTTCGATGAGCTTTTTCAATGTTCCCATGGGGAGGGTCGGGTCGTCGAGAAGAGGAAGTACGGCTGCGTCAATCGCGCCAGGATCGATCAGCGGTTCGTCGCCCTGAATATTGACCACGAGTTCGCAATCCGGGAATGCGCAAGCAACTTCGGCGACGCGGTCGGTGCCGGAAAGATGGTCCTCGCGGGTCATCTGGACACGGGCTCCGAAACGGCGGGCGGCGTCGTGGATACGTGCGTCATCAGTAGCGATAACGACAGCAGAAAGATAGCGGGCCATGCTGACACGCTCGTAAACGTGTTCCAGCATAGAACGGGAGTCAATTTGGGATAGCGCTTTTCCGGGGAAACGGGACGATGCGTACCGGGCCGGAATAACGCCCAGGATTTTCGACGGCACACGCGATCTTACCATATCGACAATAGATGACGAACAGGCGGGTTTCATGAAGCTGAAACAACAGCGGCTGCCCGCGCCGGAATACACATATTTCCTTCGTCCACTGTGCTAGACTCCACACATAAGGGTAAGCACCCGATGCCATCCCGGTACCTCATCATTCTGTTTGCAGCGGCGGCCATCGGCGTTTTTGCGGCCGATCCGCCCATCAGCGTACCCACCGCCCGGATATCGTCTCAGCCTGATTTGCAGGTGCCGTCCGCACCACCGGCGGCTTCACAGGCGACCATCGGCAGTTCCGAAAGTGCTCCCGCCAGTATCGTGCCGCGTTCAAGACCCGGAGAAGAGGCATCTACTCCGCTTCCCAAGGCCAATATCCGGATCGACGTCAATCGGGTGCTGGTCCCGGTTACGGTTACCGATCCGATCAATCGCTTTGTGACCGGTCTTGATGAAGACGCTTTTGAAATATACGAAGACAAGGTAAAGCAGACGATCACGTCTTTTGGCAGCGAAGACGCCCCGCTTTCAATCGGCATTGTGTTCGACACCAGCGCCAGCATGGGCAACAAACTGGAGCGCTCCCGGCTTTCGGTGGCCGAATTCTTCAAGACCGCCAACCCGGAAGATGAGGCGTTCCTTGTGGAATTCAACGACAGGCCGCAGCTTGTAGTTCCGCTGACGCACAACCTGGAAGACATCCAGAACCGACTGGTATTCACGCAGTCGAAAGGTCGCACTGCGCTCCTGGACGGCATCTACCTGGCGTTGTCTACAATGAAAAAGGCACGTAATCCGCGCAAGGCATTGATCGTGATCTCGGATGGCGGCGACAATAACAGCCGCTATACGGCGACCGAGGTCAAAAACCTGGTAAAGGAGGCCGATGTGCAGATTTATGGCATCGGAATCTACGAATCCGGGGCGGCGCGCGGACGGACGCCGGAAGAGCTTTCCGGCCCCGAAATGTTGCGCGATCTCTCCGAACCGACCGGCGGGAGGCATTTTGTTGTGGAAAACATGGCCGAATTGCCGGATGTTGCAGCTAAAATCGGCGTAGAGCTTCGTAACCAGTATGTCGTCGGGTATAGTCCTAGTAACCAGGCACGCGATGGGAAATACAGAAAAATCACAGTTAAGATTGTTCAGCAACGGGGACTTCCAACCTTGCGCGCGTTCTGGAGAACCGGGTATTACGCGCCGACGCAGTAGTTCGTGTTCCCCTGGGACATGGTTTCGGATTGCGCTGCCGGTTGCACTCTGTGCGCTCTCGGTCGGGTCATTTGGACAAACTGCTCCAGCCCAGCCATCGGACGCCTCCGTTCCGATCTTCACGAGTGACGTCAATCCGGTTTCTTTGAACGTCACGGTGACGGACAAGAACGACCATTTGGTCCCGAATCTGCAAAAGAGCGCTTTTCAGGTATTCGAGAACGGCGTGCTCCAGCCAATCACGAATTTCGTCCACGAGGACGTTCCCGTTTCCCTGGGTCTCGTCATCGATAACAGCGGCAGCATGCGAAGCAAGCGCCAGGGCGTGGAAGCCGCCACGGTTGCGTTGGTGAAAGATTCCAATCCGCAGGATGAGAGTATGGTGGTCAATTTCAACGACGAGCCGTACCTCGATGTTGACTTCACCAGCGATCTGACGGAGTTGCAGAAGGGGATCGAGCGGATCGATTCCAAGGGCGGAACCGCGATGCGTGATGCGATCCGGGTGTCAATTGATCACCTGCACGAAAAGGGGAAGCGTGACAAGAAAGTCATCATCGTCATCACGGACGGCAACGACAACGCCAGTGTGATCGGCCTGGAAGCGCTTGTCAAAATCGCACAGCAGAACGATGTGCTGATCTACGCGATCGGGTTGCTCGGCGAGGAGGATAAGTCGGAAGCGGCCAAGGCAAAGCGGGCGCTTAAGCAGTTGGTGGATAACACCGGCGGACAGGTCTTCTATCCGAAAGATGTCAGCGAGGTGGAACCGATCGCCCACCAGGTAGCGCGCGATATCCGCAATCAGTACTCGATTCTTTATAAACCCCTGAACGAGAATCTGGACGGCGCATTCCGTTCGATTAAGGTGCTGGTCAAGGCCCCTGGCAACCCCATAGCGCGTACGCGGATGGGGTACTACGCAACGCGCAAGGCTCCGGCAAAGTAGCGGCACACGGAAAATGAGTGGCGAATTTGCGGTTGCGTGGCGGTTAGCAAAGGGCTACCGGCTTCGCCCGTGGTCAAGTCCGTATCTGCGGTGGCGAATCGAGACTTGGTCCGGCCTGCACGCCGAAACGATTACCCGCGAGATATTCCTGCGCTTCGTCTGGAAGCATCGCGACGAGCTTTGGCGATACCTTCAGTGGGCTGCCGTACAGAGGGCTAGTCTCTAATAGGGCTATTTAGAATCGCTTGAAGTTGTGGTCGTGGCGGGTTTGGATTCCGTTGCAGCCGGCTTCGACTCGGATTTGGTCTCGGTCTTGGACTCCGACTTCGACTCAGACTTCGAATCACCCGCGCTATCGGAACCACCGCTACTCTCCGATTTCCCGTTCACCTTGGTGTCGCCAGGCTTAGTAGTGGCGCCCTTGGCGTAATCGTTGACGTACCAGCCCGAACCCTTGAACTGAAGCGCTGAGGTCGAGATTAGCTTTTCGACCTTGCCACCGCACTCCTCATGGGTCTGTAGGGGCTCGTCGGAGAACTTTTGGAGGACTTCGAACTTCTTACCGCAGGATTGGCACAAGTACTCGTAAATGGGCATGCTTCGCTTTCATTTTAACCGCTCGCCCCTGTTGGGCGCGACCCTCCCTAAAAAACAGGCGCGGCCGCCAAATGAAAAACCGGGTGCGACCCGTTCAGGTCGTACCCGGCTTTTTAACGATCAACTGAAAACTACTGGGCCTTCTTGACAGCCTTTGGAGCGGCCTTGGCACCCTTGGCGCCCGGCTTCGGCTTGGCTGCGGCATCGGGAACGAACGTAACGCCGTCGGGCAGGCCCACCAGATCCGTCTTGGGCTCCTGGATGTTGAGAGTCAACACGTAAGACGGGTCTTTCGTGTATGAATCCACTACACCCTTGAATTGGAGTTCAGTATCGGCGGGAATCGTGCCTTTGATATTGTCTTCAAACTTCAGGATGCAATCGCCGGTGGGAACGTTGTCCACACTGACCAGAATCTGCTTGGCGTTGGGCTGGGAAATTACCTTGCCCTTGAACATCGACGGTCCCTTGTAGGCGTCGCCCGCGGGAGGCGGGAAGCCGACGTCCTTTAGGTTGGCAAAATACGCGTCACCCTGCGCGGTGAGGGCAGTCCGGATGTTTTCCCAGAATTCCAGGTCCGGATGCTGCGCGGCCCATGCAGCATGATTCTTTTCCTTCTCTTCTTCAATCTCAACTATGCTCTTGATGTGGAAGCCGGCTGGGGGAAGTGGAGCGGAAGCGGCCTGCTTCTGCAGTTCGTCGATGCCGTCGGTGCTGCCATGATAGCCCTGATAGTACTTTTTGAGCGCCTTGTCGGCAGCGTCTTTGCCTGCTGCCGGAAGTGCATTGGGTCCGGTTACGGAAAGCGCGCGCGCGAAATCGTAAATCGCCTCCGAATAACGGCCCGTGTCTTTGCTCGCAATCATTTCGCGGATGATGGTCGCGCCTAACTGATAGGAAATCGAAGCCTGGGTGGGATCAACGGCGAGAACCTTCTTATATTCTGCTTCAGCAGTAGTGTCGTCCTTGTTGACCTGGGCGATGTAAGCCAGCACGGAGGGAATCTGTAACTCCACCGTCTTCCTGGCGCCGTCCCACTGTGCCTGCGTGGCCTGTGCGGGCTTCACGGAAGCGTCGAAGTATTCATTCAGATGGTCGCGCAGTTGCTGGGCGGCTTTCTGTCCGGCGGCCAGGTCCGGCGAGCCAGCGGGCTTTCCATAGGCAGCGCCCATGATCTGAACGTAAGCGTTCATGTACATGTACGTGCGCTGCCCCTTGAGAGCCGACGCCGGATACTGCTGCTCCCATTTCTTGAGCAGTTCGATCTGCTTGGCCGGATCCTTCTCGGCGCCAGCCGCAAGGCCGATGTCGGATTCTCCCTGATCTTTCCAGGTGGGAGCCGCCTGCCCCCAAACCAGTGCTGTCAGGGAGCCGGCAATCACAACTCCGGCAACAAATCTTGTCAATCGATTCAACACTTTCTTTGCCTCCCGATATAACGGTTCAAGCCAGTTCTAGCCCCTCGCGGGTTTCCACAAAGAGGGTAATAAGGGAGTATACCAAAATGCACGCTCCGCACCACAATCCCCTACCCGCAACCCTGGCAGCTATGTTATGACGCCCCCTCGCGGCGAAAGGTTCCCGCTTCCTAAACGTTTTTTCAGCCCGGACATCTTCCCGCTCGCCGGCCAGTCGTAGTTTTCCGGAGACGCGCTCTGCCAGCCCTGTGCTACTATCGCTTCGTCGCCCGGACCCACATGCGGTTCGTCATACTCCACTACCACATCTTCAAAAACGCCGGTTCCACTATCGAGGATATTCTCGATCACAGTTTTGGCGACGGCTTTGCTACTCTCGAAACCGGCAACGGCGACGGCATCATTTCCAGCGCTGAATTGGTTCGCTTCCTGGATGAGCATCCCGCACTCCGCGCCTTCTCCAGCCACCAGATTCGCCACCCGCGGCCCCAGGCGCCTGGATACGTCTTCTTCGATATCTGTTTCCTGCGCGATCCCCTCGATCGGCTGCGATCCTACTACGACTACTTCCGGCAACGTCCTAATCCTGCCGATCCCATGAGCGATCTGGCAAATCGCTGCACCCTCGGCGAATTCGCGGCGGGCATGGTCCGCGATTTTTCTCTCTTTGTCCGTAATACTCAGGTCAACCTGATCGCCTGCGGTGGTGATTCCGACGAGCCACTGGAAGCCGACCTCGATCTTGCTATACGGCGCATGCGATCCACTGCATTCCTGGGAGTAGTGGATTGCTTTGCGCAGGGCGCCGCGGCGGGCGCCGTTGCCCTGCAGGTCGCTTTTCCTGAACTCGACTGTGCCAGGCCCCCGGTGAATGTGTCCAGGGGGATGCAGGGCACCGTCGCTAGCCGGACTGAAGAATTGCGTCAGGCGTGCGGCTCGGAGGTGTTTACGGAATTGCTCCGCATGACCGAGTTGGATCGCCGGCTGGTGGCATGGGCGCGCGAGGAAGTGTTGCGGCGTCACGCCCGCGTTGCTGCGGCGGCTTCGGGCCAGTGCGGCGCGGGCAGCGTCCCCGGAGTCGCCGCAACGCTTGCTGGCCTGTGGCATCTGGCACGGCACTGGCGTCAACTGCGCGGAGCATCGCGCCAAACTCTTCGGGACGCCCTCTTCCTGAGCCAACACGCCGTTGTCTTCGATTCGGCTTTTTATCTTGCCCGTAATCCCGACGTGGCGAGCGCGGGTCTCGATCCGTTAATCCACTACGTTCGGCACGGCGTTAAGGAAGATCGCAAGCCTCACCGCCTGTTCGATCCGGGTTACTACCGACAAAGTTGCCGCACGATTCACGTGCCCATTCCGGACGGTGAGAACCCACTCGTCCACTTTTTGCGCCGCCGGGTGCCCGCAAACCCGCATCCGTTGTTCAACTGCGCTGCCTGGCTGGCGGCGAATCCCGACGCTGCCGCGGACGGATTGAATCCGCTTGTTCACTATCTCGGACGGAAACGCTGTGATTCCCCGGTGACCGCGAATCCGGAACCTGTCCGGAGCGTTGAGCTTGATATCGGCGACGTGCAGTTCGCCCTCCGCTGTCTGGCAACCCCGCCCATCCGGGAACCTGAACTCGCTGCCGGAGTCGCGGCTGTCTGGCAGGATGCAACCGGTGCAACCCAATGGATCGCCCAGCCGCAGCAGTTGCCATTCCTCCGCTCGGTCAGCTTCGATCAGATTCTGGCGCAGGGACCTGCCGAATGAGTTCCCGGTAAAGCTCGGCCTGTTTCCGCGCAATCTCATCCCAGCCATACGATTCTTCCACTCGTCGCCGGCCTGCCGCAGCCAGACTTGCGCATTCCTCAGGCGCGTTGAACAGTCGCAGAATCGCGTTGGCGATCTCGGCTCCCGTATTTGCCAGCGCAAACTCCTCGCCCGCGGCAAGATCCAGTCCGTTCACGCCGGCTGAAGTGCTGACCACGGGCCTGCCGCAGGCCATCGCCTCCAGAATCTTCAGATTGGTTCCGGCTGAAGCCACCAGGGGCGCAATCACGATCGCGGCGCGCCCGTAGGCGGGGCGGACGTCGGAGACAAAACCCTCCACCTCAATTCCCGGCTGATCAAGGTTCAGCTGCACATGCCTGCTTTGGTATTCGAGGAAGTATTCGTGATTAGCTCCGGCGATGATGTGCAGCGTGGCATCGGGGACGGCGGCGCGCACCTGTCGCCATGCATCTTCCACGAAAAACCTGACGGCTATGAGATTGGGCAGATGCGAAAAAGATCCGATGAAAAGCAGCCGGTGTGGTTCGCCGTTACCCTGCGCTACGCCAAATCGTTCGAGATCCACTCCATTCGGCAACGCCACAGATCGCGTCTCCGTCACAAACGCCCTGTCCTTCGCCGACATCGTGACGACTGCCGCCATTTCGCGCCAGGCTCTGGTTTCAAACCGATGCCAGCGTGCCATCTCGCGATGCAGATCCCAGTCGGCGTCAGTCCTCGCCATTTGCTGGTAAAGATCGAACGTGATGTCGTGTTCAATCAAAACAGGGCGGGCGGGGGAGCAATCCGGCGCGTATTGCGCCATTTGCGTAAACTCCAGTTGTGCCACGGCAGGTTGCCACTTCTTCACGGCCAGTCTTAGTCCTGCGCTGAATGCTTTGGAGTGGAACTGCTCCACTACCTCCGGCCGTTCTGACAATGCAACGTCGTGCGACCCGATGCGGCATACAAGAACGATCTCAACGAAGCAATCGAGTAGTTCCGGCGCAGGCGCAGCGTCGGTTTCCACGAAACAAACCAGTACCTGATCAAACTCCGCCGCTGCGCGCTTGACCAGGTTGTACATGCGAACCGCGCCGCCGTGCGAAAGCGGAAAAGGCAAATAAGCGCTGGCGATCAGCAACCGGGGTTTGCCGGAAGGCGCGCGCCCCGCATAGATTGTGCACTCGGCTTCAGTGAGAGCAAGAAAGAGATCCTCAGGGAAGTCGCTGGCACCCGCCGGTCCGCCGCCCAGCGCGATTGCCGTGGCTTTCCACAGCGCGGTTCGGGCCTGCTCATCAAATTTCGCCGACGCGTGCAACGCGTCTAACGCGGAATTCCAGCGATCGCGAAAGACTTTCGGATCCGTCGTTCTGCGCGCCAGAAGTCTAAGATACTCGGTGGAAATCGCAACGGGTACACTCTCGGGTGCCGAAGCATCCGCGGCGCATGGCCAGCCGCGCTGCCACGCGCGATAACAGAGGTCAAAATCCTGAATCTCACGGTCCACCCACTGGGCACTGAGCCCACCCAGTTCGCGCATTTTGTCCGGGTCGTAAGCCGAAGCATCACCGCCGCGAATCACATACTTCCTGGACCTGCCGTCGCTCACCGCGCAGAAGAATTCGGCGGAAGTCAATCCGGGCGTCAACTGTTTTCCGCCATTCTTGGGTCGCCAGCGAAAACGCAGCCAACCTGCCGCCAGTCCTGCAATGTAAGGAAGATCGTCCCAGCCTCTCTGCGAAAGCCAACCCTGTTTACCTGTGTGCCATCGAAAGAAGTTTCCAGCTCGCCAGAGGATGTGTCGCACGATTGCAGGCAAGCTTGCAGGCCGCAACATGAAATCGTTCAGATGTTCATTCATGGCCAGGAAATACAATGGCGCAAGAATCAGTGCAAGCAGGCGCATCCGTCGAAACGGTACATTCGGCACCAGCACAACGCCGGCTAACCGGATCGACTTCCCTCTGAACGCGTGTCGGCACCGCGCCAGATTCTCCGCCAGGCTCCCCCGATAGCGCACCCAAACCAGGTCCGCGTCCGCTGGCGGAAAGTCTGAAACCACATACAGCGGCAATTCCGGAAAAACCGCACGCATGCGCTTGATCAGCTGTGCGTTCAGTTCATCCGTACCAGTGGCGAATGCGATCTTGATCCTGGGCTTCAAACCGGTGCTGGCGCTCCCTCGCCATTATCACCGTTGCACTCGTTTGCACAATAATGAAGTTGTAAAGCGTCGCAACCAGCCGTTACAGCATTTGCCGGCCGGACGAACCTGTGTCGTAACCGCCCATGCCTTCAAGATCCCTCCTGAAGCCGGAACGGTTGAGCGTATCCAGCAGCGTCTGAATAGCGGGCAATTCCAGATGCCTCTTATGGATCGCCAGATCGTAGCGCTCGCTGACTAACGGTATAAAGCCAAGCCCGAAAAGGCGCGCGGCCGCTCTGGTAGCGATACAGCAGTCTACGTTCCCGGTGCTCACTTTCCAGGCTGCCGCCAGATGGCCGGGCGCAAGATCGTCGTATCCGTTGACCCTTTTCGAATCGATCTTAAGACGCTCCAAATGTGTGTCGAGCAACATCCTGCTGCCAGCGCCGGTCTCCCTGTTCACGATCCTGATATCTTTGCGGACGAGGTCTTCGATCCCGCGGACTGACTTGGCTTTCCCTGTGGCCGTCACAATTCCTTCTTCCCACACGCCATAGGAAAACAACGATACGGCGTTCTTCGGGAATAGGCGCCCGACCTGCGGGATATTGGATTCGCCCGTGGCTTCGTCGCGCAAATGAGTACCGGCAATGTGCACCGCGCGTTCCTTGAGCAGCATCAATGAACGGGAGCTGTTGCGATGCGCGAGAATCAGCTCAATTCCCGCCGTTTGCATGTGCCGCGCCAGCACCGAAATTGCAGGGTCGCATCCGGCGATGAGGATGCGGTTCCCGAAATCGGCATCCGGATCGTAAATCTGCGCCTTCGACTTCAGCTGCATAATGGCATCGCTGGATGGAAGAAGCCAGGGGATGGGCGAAGGGGCCGACGCCATCAGATGTTTATCGACTCGGCAAAGCTGGACTGGCTGGCCAGGCTGGATCGCTTCCGATCCGGGAAGAGGTTCCACCGATTCCACCCGAGGCGCCGGGGCCGGGCCGTCAGTCGGCAGCGAGAACAATTCCTCGACGCTCACTTCGAGTGACCGGGCAAGACGAAGTCCCACCGCGGTGTTCGGAATGTAGCTGCCGGCCTCGATCGCATAGATGGTTTGGCGGGTGACGCCGACCGCTGTGGCGAGCGCCGAGGCGGAAAGACCACGCTTTGGCCGAATAGCGGCAAGATGGCTGGCGACCTCCGGGGTTTGCCTGTTTTTCATGCTGGCCTGTCTTTCATGTCGGCGTGTTTTCTCCGGGCTTTATCAACGTAACATTTTGGGGATTCCCGCCAGCCGCGTCTGTTGCTTATCTCGTCAGTCGTCGTAATGTATAAGTTACACTGACGCTTAAGAAAGCATGTCACTCCCTCGGTCCTCCATTTGCCTCCTTCTGGCCACCTCTGCGTTCGCACAGGTATCGGCCGTCCTCTCCGGTACTGTTAGCGACGCCTCGGGTGGCGCCGTGGCGGACGTTGCCATTCACGTCGGCAGTGCCGACACGGGCGCCGTTCGCAACGTTGTCACGGACGCGGCGGGCCACTACTCGGTGTCCGCTCTGCCGGTCGGAAGGTATGAGATTCACGGAGCAAAAGCTGGATTTGCGGAAGAACTGCGGACGGGAGTGGAACTCGTCGTAGGCCAGAGCGCCACCGTCGATCTGACCCTGCGTGTCGGCGCGGCAAGCCAGCAGATCACGGTGAATGAAGCTGCTCCGCTCGTGAGTTTGACAACGAAAGATATTTCCGGTCTGGTGGGCGAAAAACAAATCACGGAACTGCCGCTGAATGGTCGCAGTTTCGATGAACTGCTGACGCTGAATCCCGGTGTCGTTAACTTCACCTGGGAAAAGACGGGCGGTATCGGCGTTTCGAATTCGACGGCCGGGAATAACTTTTCGATCTCCGGCAACCGGCCCCAACAGAATCTGTTCCTTCTCAATGGCGTCGAATTTACCGGCGCGGCGGAGAATAACATGCAACCGGGTGGCACCAGCCAGGAACTCCTGGGTGTAGACGCGGTTCGGGAATTCAATCTGCTTCGTGATTCCTACGGTGCGGAGTACGGTAAGCGGCCGGGCGCTCAGGTCCTGATCGTCACGCGTGGCGGAACGAACGTGTTCCATGGTTCCGTCTATGAGTTCACGCGCAACAATGCACTCGATGCCGCTAATTACTACGACACCGGCTCTGCCCCGGGGTTTCAGCGCAATCAGTTTGGGGTCGCACTGGGTGGACCCGTGAAGAAGAACAAGACATTTCTGTTCAGCAATTATGAGGGCTTCCGGCAGCATCTGCACCAGACTGGTGTGGATCTGGTGCCGGACACAAACGCCCGTAACGGATATCTCCCCTGCAAGTTGGTGACGCCGACGCCTGCCAGTTGCCTGTCCACGGGAGTGGTATTCGTGGGAGTCTCATCGCTGATCAATTCATGGCCAGTGCAAAGCGCCAACGCACCCG
>CAIKAS010000301.1 GCA_903825445.1 uncultured Acidobacteriia bacterium | reverse complement strand
GCCGCCGCCCCCAAAACCACCCGCGCTCAGCGGCGTAGACCACAGCAGCACAGTCTTAAACTTCGGTCCCAGAATCTCGTCCAGCTCCTTGCCTTTGTACATGAGCCGCATCGTCGCGCGCCCGTTAGCATCCCGCACCAGGTCCGTGAACACATCGTCAATCAGCGCATAGTTCTTCAGATGGATCGCCGTCCGGTCTTTATCTGCATTGAAAAAGTTTTCAATCGGTTGCGTCTCGCCGGTAGGCAGCCGCTCCGGGATCTCGATCCAGTGCGTCTTCGCGTCCACCGAGACCGTCCAGTCGTCCCGATTCCCGTCCGGCAGTTCATAAATAGGATGGAAACCGATCACCGCCGGCATCGGCTCGCTGCTCAGATTGTCCAGCCGCGTATGCACCTCAAGCGCGCCTTCCGATACGCGATAAGTCAGCGTGATCGTGTGCGCGAACGGGAACTGCTTGATGAATTGCGGAATCTTGTAGAAATCCAGGCGGCACGTGACCCACGCGCTCTTCCCGTCGGCCTTGAACTCCACCAGTTGCCACGCCTTGGTGCCGTTCACATAACCCGTGCCGGGAATCGGACCCCGCACATTTCCAATCCCAAGATCGAAGTTATACTTTTTGCCGCCCGCATAGAAGGCCGTCTCGTCCAGACGGTTCGCAAACGGCGCCAGCAGCGGCACCCCGTTCAGCCCGGAATTCGCCTCGAAAGCCTCCAGCGTCGCCGACGTGCGGACCAGGTTCTGTCCATTGACCTGAACCCTCCATGGCTTGCCCAGACTAGTGACCACCTCGACATTCATTTTGGCGGTGGCATCCGCAATAGTAACCACATCGCCATCCTGTTTAGCCGTATAGCGCTGCGCCGCCGCCGGCCCGGCGACGAAACATACCATCGCAAATGTCAAAAACCCGTGTCGTGTCATGGCACCCCTCCGCGAAATTGTATCAGAGTTCGTGCCTCTTATCCGCGCCCCTCCGTGTGCGTGTCGCGGCCAAAGTCCCGTGAGCTAAGCAGGCCGTGATGTCTGTTTCTGCAGCCGGATAAGCGACCGAAGCACGCTCCATCTGACCAGATGGCTGGAATCGTGCCACAGTCGGTCCAGTTCCGCCTTGAATCCCGCCCCCGGCATTTTCCCCATGGCCCACGCCGCGCTGCTTCGAAACAGTGGGCGCGCATCCGTGGCCATGCGATCGATGTGTCTCAGAGCGCCCGACTCGTCTCCGGCGAGGTAAAGTCCGATTGCCGCGTTAGCGGCCACGCGGTTGTTCTCATGTTCGGCATACTTCCCGGCAACTTTACGAATCCACTCTCGACCGACACACGACTTAACTACCGCCTCGAGAACATTTGCCGTGACTCGCGGATCGGAGTCCTCCAGATACCTCTCAAGCGACCCGGTGTCCGGGCAACACCGCACGATCAAAGCCCGCGCCTTCGACCGGATCATCCGGTTGCCCGACCGCGCCAGCGGCACGATGATCTGATTGATGCGGCTGTCAGTGACCCTTTCGCCAAGTATCTGCAGGGCGCGCACAATTCTCAAAGACATCCCCGGTTCCGCGGGCCAGTTCACAACCTTCCGTGCCAGACTTACTTCGAAATTTAATGCCGACCTGCCCAGTACTCCAACCGCCGCGATTGCCACCGGTAATCTGACAGCCGTGGCGCCGCAAAGGTGCCGGAACCAATCCTCGTCCGCCAGCACCACCCTGTTTACAAGGGGACTTAGATCGTCGCGATCCTCTGCTACGGCCTGGAAGACAAGAGCCGGCTCCCGTATATAGAACGCGAGAATGTCTTCAAGCGTCGCCGAAGGTCCGCAGCACTCAACTGCCTGCGGAGTGATCGTTGCTGGACTAAATTCGTCGTCGACCGCGCATCCTGCGCCCGGCCGCACTTCGGCCACTGGTGTCCCGCGCCCTGCCATTTATCGCTCTCCAGCGCCACTGGCCCGGTCATGCACATCTGTCAGAGGGGCTTCTTCGATCCAGGCCAGCGCGGAAGGGACGTCATGGAACACCGTGCATTCACTGTGGACCGACGTCCAGGCCGCAAACATATGTGCCAGCGTCGCCCATTTCCCCGATTTAGTGACAACCCAGGCCGTGCGGGATTTCCTCGAACGGGGACATAGATTGAGTGCCTCGAAAACATCCGTCACCGGGACGTACATCTTCGTCACCCGCGTTGCGTCGATCACCTCATGCAGATGCGGATCGAACTCCGGATCGCTGAGCAGCGATTCCAGCTTCGATTTGACCTCTGCGACGGTTACAGCGCCCTCGGCAGTTGTGATAATCAGGCGCCTGCCTCTGTCTATTACGTAATCGAACGGCAAAACGGAGTTCCCGATTGACTTATCGGCCGGTTCCGGCAGGCTCTCTGCGTCCATCTGCGAAAACTCTGCGCCATCTGCGTGAAATCCTTCCACCTCCTGTCGATTCCGCCCACCCTCATGCGACGTATTACCAGAGTCATACTCTAGAACAAGGACAAAACATGCGATTCATGGTCATCGTCAAATCAACCCCGGAGTCAGAAAAACAAGGCGCCCTCCCCGATCCACAACTCCTGATCGAAATGGGCAGGTACAACGAAGAGCTCATGAAGGCCGGCGTCCTCCTCGCCCTCGATGGCCTCCATCCCAGCTCCAAAGGCGCACGCGTCAAATTCTCCGGTAAGTCTCGTACTGTAACCGACGGCCCCTTCACCGAGTCCAGGGAACTCATCGCCGGTTTCTCGATCCTCAACGTCAAGTCCCTCGAAGAGGCCATCGAATGGGTCAAGCGCGGCCCCACCTGCAGCGCTGACGACTACGAAGTCGAAATCCGTCAGGTTTTTGAAATGGAAGACTTCGCCCCCGTCCTGTCCGAAGAGCAGATCCAGCACAAAGTAGAGCGCCGTGCCGAGCTGCCAAATCAGACCGCCAACAAATAGCTGCTCTTGCGTCTTGCATCCGGAGCTCGAAATCTGGTGTGATCGGTATCAGTGTCTGCTGCCGATTCACATCATCAAGCCCCACACCGCACCATCGAAGCCGTCTGGCGCATCGAATCCGCCCGCGTCATCGCCACCCTCACCCGCCTCACCCGCGACATCGGCCTCGCCGAAGACCTCGCCCAGGAAGCCCTCCTCGCCGGTTTGGATCAATGGCCGCGAACCGGCATCCCCGAAAATCCCGGCGCATGGCTCACCGCCACCGCCAAACGCCGCGCCATCGATCTCTTCCGCCGTAACGCCCTCGCCGGCCGTAAACACGAAGACCTGGCACGCGACCTCGCCACCCTCGAACAATCCGTGCCCGACCTCAACTCCACCCTCGACGACCCCATCGGTGACGATCTCCTCCGCCTCGTCTTCATCTCCTGTCACCCCATCCTCTCCACCGAGTCACGCGCCGCCCTCACCCTCCGTCTCCTCGGCGGCCTCACCACCACAGAGATCGCCCGCGCCTTCCTTACCCCCGAACCCACCATCGCTCAGCGCATCGTCCGCGCCAAACGCACCCTCGCCGAAAAACACATCCCCTTTGAAGTCCCTCGCCGCCCCGATCTCGCCGCCCGCCTCTCCTCCGTTCTCGAAGTCATCTACCTCATCTTTAACGAGGGTTACTCCGCCACCGCCGGCAACGATCTCATCCGCCCCACTCTCTGCGAAGACGCCCTCCGCCTCGGCCGCATCCTCGCCGAACTAACCCCGCGTGAACCCGAAGTCCACGGCCTCGTCGCCCTCATGGAGATCCAGGCCTCCCGCACTCGCGCCCGCATCGGCCCCACCGGCGAACCAATTCTCCTGCTCGATCAAAACCGCGCCCACTGGGACCAACTCCTCATCCGCCGAGGCCTCGCCGCAATCGACCGCGCTTATAAAATCGACACCACCCGCGGCCACTATCTCCTGCAAGCCGAAATCGCCGCCTGTCACGCCCGCGCCCACACCCCCGAGGCAACCGACTGGACCCGCATCGTATCCCTCTATACCGAACTGGCGAACCTGACCCCATCCCCGGTCATCGAGCTCAATCGCGCCGTAGCCATCTCCATGGCCAGTGGCCCCCAGGTCGCCCTCCACCTCGTGGAAGCTCTCGCCACCGACCCCTCGCTCGACCGCTACCACCTCCTCCCCAGCGTCCGCGCCGACCTGCTCCACAAATTAGGACGTCACCCCGAAGCCAAAATTCAGTTCGAGCTCGCCGCCTCCCTCACCCAAAACACCCGCGAACGAGCCCTCCTCCTGACCCGCGCCGCCTCCTGCCAAACTCAACCAGGATAGTCACTCTTCAGCCAGCTTAATCCTCGTGCGCCGCAATGTGGAGTAGGTAACTTCACTGTTGCGCAAAGATGATTTGAACGAGGCCCGGTTGCTTGTTCCCGCTGTGATGATGGACCTTCGGCTAGAGCGGAAGACGCCGCATTTGATGGATCCATTCGCGGCCGCGTGTTCCCTGGCCTCGCGGAGTCTCGTCGACAGAGCTTTAGGTAACCCTGTCTCCTTCGTCTTCGCTTCCGCCCAGAGCCGCTCCTGGTCTCTCAGGTACACCTCGACCTTCTCCTGGTTCTCGCCTCTCTTTCGTTTTACGGGGTGCACATTGCCGGGGGCAACTGCGGCGCAAACAGTCTGCGCAGGTTCAAAACCCGGCACTCCGCGTTTCTCTGCGTCCATCTGCGAAAACTCTGCGGCATCTGCGTGAAATCCTTCTCTTCCGTAGAAATCCAGCCCACCATAGCCGATAAGTTCCGCGAAGAACCAGCATTCTCGCCAATCCGATGACCCGAATTCTACTTCTGCTCCTGGCGGTAAGCCACATCGGTCTGGCGCTCGACGCGAAACACGCCCAGACCGTCGTCTCCGTGCTTTCCCCTCTGGCGTATGGCCCGACCTGCTGGTCCAGCGTACAGTTGCAGAATCTCGGAACCGCCCGTGCCACCGTCAATGTCGAAGGCCACAAAGGCAGCGGCGCGCTGGTTGCGCTCGTCGGCGCCACCTCGGTGAACCTGACGCTCGAACCAGGCCAAAAGGTGACTCTGCGATTAGATGTCCCCGACGAAGAATCGCCCGAAGGCTGGGTCAGAATCCGCGAGTCGGTAGCCGAGGCGACCGAGCCGACAGTTGCCGTGAGCGGCCAGACAGAGTGTCATGACGACAACCACGTAACGACCGTAGCTCAAACCGTCGCCTTCCCAACGCAGGACCCATGGCTCGCGGCCGCGGTGGACGACCTGCCGGGACGGCTACTGATGATACTGAACGCTTCCAACCGAGCTGCCACTGCGACTGCCTGTTACTCCACCGGGAGCACCGTGACACTCCCCGGTACGGATGGAGGTGTCGTCGAGGCAACACCTCTCTGCGCGGAGAAGCGACTTCTCCAGATTCCTCCATTCGGCACCACGACCCTGCCCATCGTCAGCGGAGGAAACTCCCGGTTCGGCATCACGACAAATGGCGCGTCTCTGGTCCTGAGAGTCCTCGTGCCGCAGCACGGCGGGACGAAGACATACGAGGTGGACTCAAGCGTGAAATTCGGCGAACCCGTTGCCGATCATCGATGATCCGCGTCCATCTGTGTTCATCCGCGGATGCATCGGCGGTGTCGATAATCGAATGGAACATCGGCAATTGTCTGAGTGATTAATACAGTCGGGACGCCCAACGCATGGCACAGCCCGAGTTCGTAGTTGACATTTGGATTCTTGCCAGTCACATCCGCAACTACAATCGCCGCGCTCCAGATGTGCTCCTAAATATCTCTAATTATCGCTTTGTTGCCGAAGATCTAGTCGGCTCTCTTGGGCTCCAACCCCGGTCGTGCCGCTCGAACGGCCTTTTTGATGATGTTCTTGTAGTAGTCGTTGAAAGGCTCGCGAAAAGGCATAAGAACGAAGCAAAGACCATCGTCAATGTCGGGGCGGTAGACCATGTAGACAAGGATAACCACGACGAGTTGAGTTCTGCTGGCGGGACCGCAAGTCTCCCGACAATCCCCCCGCCTCAACTGGCATCGGCGGGCTTGTGGACAACAACTATCACTCTGGTCAACACGGGTTCCACTTCCGCTCAGGCGCTTCTCAATTTCTTCGGCGACACCGGCAGCCCCCTGTCACTGCCGTGGACTTTCCCGCAACTCTCAGGCACTGCCAGCTCGACGACGGCATCAACCATCCAGCAGACTTTGAATCCGGGCGCTCAACTCGTCCTCCAGACTACCGGCCCGGCAAGTCAGCCTGTAACGGAAGGCTGGGCACAATTGCTCACCAACGGCAGTATCACCGGCTTCGCCATTTTCAGCGCACAAATAGGGAACTCGGTGCAGGATTCGGTCGCGCCGCTGGAGACCCGAAACGCCAGCGGGTATATCATCCCATTCGATAACACCAACGGGAGTGCGCTCGGCATCGCAATCGCCAATCTCACAGTTCAGTCCCTGAATACGACCGTCAATATTCGCGACGATACCGGCGCGCAGATTCTAACCAGCACAATCTCGCTTCCCGCCATCGGCCATACCTCATTCGTCCTGACGACCCAGTTCGGATCGGTAGTCGCCCAGCGACGCGGAACCGTGGAATTCAAAACGCCATCGCCCGGCCAGACTCAGCCGCGCTCGTAACTTTTTAAGGGTTTCCTCTGCGTCCATCTGCGAAAACTCTGCGGCATCTGCGTGAAATCCGTCTTTCTGCCGATAGACAAACAATGCTTCCCCCCAACGACGTCACTCGCCAGATCGTAGACGCCGCCTATCGAATCCACCGCCATCTCGGCCCCGGCCTCCTCGAAACGGTCTACGAATCCTCCATCGCCTGGGAACTCAAAGACCGCGGCCTCCACGTCTCCCAACAGCAAGGCATCCCCCTGCTATACCAAAACATCCCCATGGGCATCGCCTTCTACGCCGACCTCATAGTAGACGATCAAATTATCGTAGAACTCAAATCCGTCGACGCCATCTCCCCCGTCCACAAAAGACAACTCCTGACCTACCTCCGACTAGCCAACAAGCGCCTCGGCCTGCTAATAAATTTCAATGTCCTCCTGATCCGCGACGGCATAACCCGCATAGCCAACGGCCTCCCCGAATCAGCCTAAGGATGTTCTCTGCGTCCGTCTGCGAAAACTCTGCGGCATCTGCGTGAAATCATCAGAACGAGTACAGTCCCCCGACAGCCTGAAAAGAGTGTAGGCTTCTGCCGATATGTTCTCTTGGTGGCAGTCTGCCACCGGGAGGCCATGAATGAAGTGCGAAAATCGTTACATCTTCGGAGGGGCACTTTTCATGGTGCTGACCTCGGCGGCATACATATTGCTCGCGGGAAGATAGTTCCTACAGGCCGAGGGCCTTTCTCACTTCAGCTTTCGCGGCGGCGAATTCTTCCTGAAATCTTGGGTTGCCAACCATGGCGCCGATGATGAGCTGTGCTGCTTCTTTGCTTGCCGGAAGATCGGATGCGAAGTGATCGCCGCACACCACGCGATTGTGCGCGTATTGCTCCGCACGCGCGCGAATCGCATCCTCCTTTTCCGGAACCATCATGACGAGGACCAGCGTGCTCAGGTACCCAACCGTGCCATGACCGCTCGGGTATGAACTCTTCGCGCCGCCGGCGACGGAGCCACACAACGACTTGATCGCCGGATCGAAGTCGTAGGGGCGGGCGCGCTGGAAGTACTTCTTCGCAGCCGAGACGAAAATGCTCTGATCGTTATCCATGTCCGTCCACAGCCTGGCGGTGGCGGGCAGAGATTCTTCCGTCAAATTGCTGCCAAGCACCTTGGCGATTGCAAAGAGATCTTCGTGTGCATTGTCCCAGTTCGCGCTTTCCACCTCCGCCGGCGTCGCACTGCGATGGATAGCGATGATTTCGGCTACCTCCTTCGACATCTTTTTCGAGCTGAGCGCGGGCGGCGGCGTAATCAGCACCACTGCATCAACCAGTGCGGGCGAAGTAAGAACGGGTACCTTCGGAGCTTTTGCCGGGGCAGGTGCTTGCCCATATAGAGATACAGCCAGGAAACCGCAGATAATGCTGGGGCGCGTGAACATTTGTGTCCGACCTTAGCAGGTAAATGACACAATTCGATGAAATCGAGACCAAAAGAGTGTTTCTCTGCGTCAGTCTGCGAAAACTCTGCGGCATCTGCGTGAAATCCGTCGGCGCATCACGAAAATCCCGCCCAAAGCAACGGAAAGCAGCAACGCAGTCCCTGGCTCCGGAGCCGAGGCCTGAGCCATAGACCAGGTTCCCGCGTCATTCGCATTAGAACCGACAGAATAGTTACCCCAGGTTCCGAACGAATCACCCACGTAGTTATATTGCGGCTGGTTAGCAGTGCTTAGGTAGAATTCGGTCACTCCGAGTTCGATGTACCAGCTGCTGATATTGCCATTCGGGTCGAGATCGACTGAAAGAAGATCGCCATCCGAGGAAGCATCCATGTTCTGATTGGTGAAGAACGTGTTGTTGCCGTCGATACCGAAACTCCAGCTGGTAAACGATGGGACCTCGCCTGAGTCTGAGCTGTCGAATGTGATCTGGCCGGTAATATAATCGGACGTCGTTAACCCGTTCGTGGCGGAAGTAAAGTCGTTGCCCGTGTAGTACCACGTCACACTACTGGCAAAGGCGCTAGGCAGAAAAAGGGCAGCCGGAATCAGGACCGATAAAACGAATTTTGCGGTTCGCATAGAACCCTCCGATCCCCGGAGTATACGAAAATAAGCACTCCGACATCTGTGCGAAATCCCCCAATTCTACCGAATAACCATGATTTTCATCTTCTCTGCGTCCGTCCGCGAGAACTCTGCGGTATCTGCGTGAAACGGTCACAAGGTACTTCCCCCATCAAGTCAATAACTTAACCCTCCAGCTAATCTTGGCCGGTCCATACTTTACTCGTATGCGACTCTCATTCACCCCCGCCCTCCTCCCCAGCGAAATAACGTATTCTGCCAGACGAACCGACTTATCTCTTACCAAACAAAGCATTCTCCCGCCATCCGCGAACCCAATAAACTCCCTTTCCACCCCCTTAAGTGGCTTCACAACACCCCAAAAACGGCTTCGCGCAGCAGTTTCCCCGCATCCTGCTAAACTGAAAATTCCCATGGAAATTGAAAAGGTTT
>CAIKAS010000300.1 GCA_903825445.1 uncultured Acidobacteriia bacterium | reverse complement strand
GAAAAAAGCCACCAGAATCACCGGAGTTCGTTTCAGCGAGGCCACGTACAATGCCGTCGTGCAGGCGGCGAAGACCCGCGACTACGCGAGTCCGAGCGCGTTCATGCGGGCGGCTGTCGAGAAGGAGTTGCGCGGCGTGGACGCAACACTCGATGACTCTGAGCGACGTATCGCCGGGTCTCTCGAAAGGTATTCGGAGCAAGTCCTGCGGGTCAGTACGGGGCAACAAGCTCTGTTCGCTTATATGGACGCGCTCGCTAAAGTGATTCTCAGCACGTTGCCCGATACCAACGAGGACACGCGGCAGACAACCGTCGCGCGGGGAAAGCTCCGCTACTCGCGATTCCTGAAAAGTGTTGGAGCGAACATGGTGGGGGACGCTCAGGAGGCGCTCTCGGAATTGGTAAACCGGGCACTGGCGTGACGACGCCAGTGAGGGTAAACTCTTTCGCCGTTTTCGCCGCCTCAACTTTCGGCGCCGGATTCAGTTTCGCCCACCAGAATGCCTTCCAGGGACCCACCCGATTTCCTTCAGCGTCCGGTCGCGTACCGTCCACGGTGTCGCCGGGTGCCGCTCCATCTCGGCAAGTACGCTCATGGGGACGGGTTCGCCGGCGACCCGCCGCGACTTGTACTGCACCGGGATGCCGACGCCGTCCAGGTAGCAAACAGGAAGTTGGTCGTTTTTTGAAGTAAGAAGCGATCCGCGGATTTCCGGGCCGTCGAGGTCGCTCCAGACGCCGATAGTGGTAACGCCGTCCCGCTGCATGATGCGTACGCCTGCCCGGTTCAGGATGTAACGCGCGCGAACGAAATCAGAGCGCTCTGGATCGGGGCACAGACTCGGAATACCTTCACCTGTTTTTTGGATGTAAGGAGAACCAGTGACAGAAGTGACAGAAGTACCACTATTGTCACTACTGTCACTGGTTGCCGGTATACCCAATTTCAGTCTCCAACTCATTCAGTACCACCGCTGAGAATAACCGGGTTTACCGCAACCAGGTCACTGGGAGGACGACCACCAGACGACAGCTGGCGGTCGACCCGAACGTAGCCATGCTGCTGAAGCAGTATCAGCGTTGGCATCAAGGCAGTCGCCTGCTTGAAAAGTTGCTGATGCGCCCGGAAACAATCCCGCGCTATGAAAAAGGCACAGCGTTGCCGCTGAATCCACGCGAGAACCCGCTCGGCCTTCTTGGTCTCGAGGGCACGTTCCATGAGCGCAAAGGCGGCGCGGCAATGCGAGATGAGCGGGACCGCGAGTTCGATTGCAGATGTAACAGTTGACAGCTCGATTTCGGACGGTACAACCGCGGAGCCAGCGTGCTTCACTAGGTGGAAGACACCAGCGATGCGCGCGACTGCGCCGGGCAGCTTTGATCCCCAATCCTTCAATTCCTCCAACATTCCGCCATCGCGGAACTGAGGCTCTATGCCCCTCTGAAACTCTTTCCATTCACGGTAGGCATCTGCCGTAAATGTAAGGTGGACCATTGGATCTGGTCGATAACTGAGCAGGGACGTGATGCCCGTTTCATATCCCGTTTCGACGTCTTGGGGAACGGGATTAACCGCAAGCGAGCGATATCCCAGCCGCGACGGCGGCAGCACAAAAAGAAACCGCGGCAACAACCCGCGCCCGCGAAAGCCTGGCTTTTCACGCAACGCTGCCACTACGTCCGGCTGCGGAGAAAGACCAACGGTCAGGCACGGTTTGTTGATTACGATAGGCGGCCTATCAGGATTCTGCCGGTCGACTCGAACGGGTGATCCCGCGTGCCCTTTTAGCCACAGGTCGAGGTTCGGCACGCCCTTCGAGTAACGGCCTCCGATTGTGTCGAAGATGCCACCTTCGTCTGAGAATACTGCTATTCTCTCGCCTTGCTGCTGCATCAGAGAGGCGAGCCTCTCCGTCGTTACATCATCAGTAAAGAGCCGCGGGAGAACGGGAATCTCCGGCAGATCCTTTTCGAGGGCAATGATATTCTGAATCTTTTGTTTCGCTGCTACCGGGTCCTTCTCTGCCGCCGCTTGTTTCCTTAATTTGTCGATGCGGAGTTGGCCTGTCTTGAACTCACTCCACAGGCGCTGCTGTTCTGGCAGTATTCGACCTGTTTCCGTCCGCTCCCACGTCACGAGAGGAGCCATCAGCTTATTAAGCACTGCCGTTTTCCGATTGCCTGATTCCATCAACGCACAAACGTAAAGGTTCAAGGGTTCTGTGTAACCTGTTTCCGGTGAAACATCCGCCTTTGACGCAACGCAGGACGACGCCACTGAGAGTGCCAGTATTGCCGCCATCTCAGTCGGGGTTTCGGTGTTCGCCGATACCGCCGTCGCCATCGCGCCAAGCCATCCTGGCAGAACGTTCGCGGGGATGCTGTCGGTCAGGTGAAAGTCCAGGGGAATGATCTCCGGCCAGCCTTCCGGCGTATCTGCGGCGGTTGTGGTGCCGCCGGAGGGGTATCGCTCCATGCTTTTCGCGATCTGTCGGACTTCCGCATCCGATTTCGGCGGGTCACAGCGTTCGCGGTTTTCCGCCAGCAAAGCCGCCTCGATCGCCTGCTGGGACATCCCGCGCCGCCGCATCGCGCCCGCCTGCGACACAAGGTGGCCATGACGTCCTCCCCGCCCTACTTTTCCACCGTTATTCAGTGGCGAGCGGCTCTTGGTCTCGATGTAGGTATCTTCCTGAGATTCGTCAGCTATGAACTTCAGCAACCATTCAGGTGCCGGTGCCGGATGCAGTATCGCTCCCGCGCCGCCCGCGCAATCCCATTGATAGCGCTTGCCGCTCAAGTGCAGCGACGGCGGCGCCACCACGTATCCGCCGTCGCCCTTCAGGTCGATACCCTTTGCCAGTTGCTTCCGGACGCGACCTCCGCCGTATTGAAAATATAGGTGTCGGCCGTCGCCACCGGTGAGGGCCTCGGCCGTTTCCGGAATTGGTCCAAGCACTGCGACGAGTCCGCTCCTGTCAGTTGGTCCGCCATTTCGCGGGTCATCATCCACAACGAGAAGCCCAGTCAACACGCCGGTCGGAACGCCGATATTGGCATCGGGCCATTTTTGCCACCACTCCGTTATCTGGTTCACGTCGGTGGTAGCGTCCTTGAAACCGTTCGCCGTGCGCGGATGTTTGCCGCGCGACCGCTTGCAGACCTCATTCTCCGGGACCTCGCCCGGGTTCTTTCCGCAGGAGCAGCCTTCCGCCGTCGGCCAGTGCAGCGGAAAAACGGGGATGCCGTTCTTCGCGTACCAGAGCGCTGCTGCTTGCATGTTCCGGTCGTCCGCACCGAGCTCATACATTTCGTCCAGTAGCTTGCGCAGGCGACGGCGCGCCATTTCCTCGGTGAGGTTCCAGCGCACGGCTATACGAATAACGGCTTCCTCAGACGTTGCGGTCAAACCGGCTCCGCTCGATTGCCCGCCGTCTTCCCCGGCGGGTTTTGCTTCCGGGGTCATACTTAGCGGGACTCCTTGCGATCGCCGCCGCGGAGATTACGTTCGATGTAGGCTCGTACGTCAGACGGACGATATTTGACGAGAGCGTTCAGCTTTACGTACGGACAACCTTGTCGAAGTAATCGGTCACGGCGCGCGCTGGCGACGCTGCGTCCGATGATTGTTGCGTACTGGTATTCGTTTAGAAGGGGTTCGAGGGCTGTGTCTGTTGAGCTTAAGGTTTCGCTCGGTAGTGATCTGTTCATGGTCCAATTTTTCTTGATTAGAGGCGAAAAATTGGCCAGGTTAACGTGTCAGCGTTCTTAACCCGGAGTTTTACGAGCTTTCCTTGCGGGGGCGTCCAGGCTTGGAAGGTGGCCTCAAACGAAGGTCGATGGCGTCTGCCGCCCAGTGAATTTGCTCCATCACGGCCTCCGCTCTGAGGGTGAATTCTTCGGGATCGGTGTCTAACTCGTTCGCAATGTGCTCGGCGGACCACTGGCGAACCTGATACAGGGCGAGGTAATCGAAAGCTACCAGGGAGTGCCGACCGGCGCGGCTGCGCTTGCGCGGAGTCTTTTGAAAGCCATACCTGAGAGCAAGAGAGGTCATCTGCTCTCGGTATGAGCTAAGTGCCGCCCTGAACTCAGCCATCGCCGTCTCCTCGAATCCTGACCACGGCTCGCCGCAAATCTCCCATCTAAAGGGCGGTAGTAGCAGAACGCTCTTGTCTTCTGGCAACTGGTTAGACCACGCCCAACCACGAGGGACGGACGGCCAACCGGGATACTTCAACCAATTCTCGTCCGCGGACCATAGATTCACGGTGACTCCGGCGTGGTGCAACACCCAACGAGGAAGATGAAATTCTGTCAATAGCCTTTGGCGATTCCACCGGATCATGAGTTCGCCTCGGCTGGTCTGTGTCGGATCAGGTGTTTCCGCGTGATGTCTGGTGGGCTTCCAAACATCCTCGCGCAAGCTTCGGAGGACTTGCGGGGCGCGTCGAGCGACGGCATCAAGAAACAGCGTCCGGAAGTAAAGAAGAAACGGCTTGCCATACGTTACGGCATCCCAGAAGTCCGGGAGATCCAACTCATTCTGTTCTTTGGAGCTACCTTTACGGCGAGGCGTGCCGACGCTCCTGCCGCTCTTGTTCTCGGATGGCATAATCTTGCGTCGCGGAACGCCAAACAAGTGAGAACAACTGCGGATAACGTCCCGGTGACAGGCATGATCCTATCAGAGCGGAGGTGGCTCCAACGAGCATGACAGTACTTGGCGGTGCGCCGCAAACCAATCATCAGGGCGGACTCGAAGTGCAATTGTCACCCCGGCTGCTGAATCACTCCGATCTCGGCCATTTGTGACACCTCCGGCGCTTCCAGGGCATTCTGGTGCTGGAAACTGACCCGCGGGAGTTCCCCCGGGGCTGCCGGCGAGATGATCTGGATGGAGATAGCAGTAGAAGTTCGATCCCGGCCCAATTCGTTGGTCAGTTCGCCGCGAAGCTCCAGATAGCTCCGGCGCTCGCCCCTCACGGCGCCTGCGGCACGGATCGCCTGAATGGCTGTTCGCGTGTCCTTAACCTCAAGTGCGTCAGCCACGATCTGTTCGGCCTTTTCACAAAGCCATTCTGTCCGGCCCTCGCCAGCCCGGACATCCTCCAGCAGGGTGCCCGTACGCACCAACTCCTGAGCCTCGACGTTTCGCGCGATGGCTTCTTTTACGTGAATCCGATGCCGGTCGATGTTTGATTTCCCTGTCCCGTAACGTCCCGCTATGTCCCGCAAAGATTCCCGGGCAATCATCGCCCGCTCGATTTCGAGTCGCTTCGGGTGTTTGCAAATGGTGCAAGTTCTGGGCACAGTGATTCTATTTTCTCATCAAAAGCCATGGTCTGGCTCTGCACCGAATTATGGAGTTTTCTGCGAACCCTGGAAAAGGTCCGTCGCGATTCTGGGCCCGACGGGAAAGATCATGGCCCTTCCGGCGGGCTTCATCTGGTTGCGGCGATGTGCGCCCCCACCGCTCGACTGTGTTCGCCTCGATGCTCTCCACCAGGATCTCGACGATTCGCCGTTTGAGTTCGGCCCTATCGGGCCATCGGCCATCGGCAGCCCCGCTGCCAATTGCTAACCCTGCTCTGGTACCGGAGCGGTACCCCGAACGCCGGCAACGCGTTGCAGACCTCCTCGCCGTAGCTCAAGTCCCGGTGGTTTCAAAACCTGCCCCAAGCAGGCAGCCATAAATTGGCGGGACCGCACGAATCCAACTCCCCAGACAGCTTCCGATATTGCGGAATATCGCGCGCGTCATCCGCGAATCCGCAATGCTCGACTGAGATGGTCCGGGCGCGTGACATACTGGCGGACATCCGCATTCCTGTTTGCGTGACTTGCAAGATCTGACCTAAGCACCGCCCGACCCATGACAGAATAGATTCTTCAATGCCCGACGTTGTCATCGAAAACCCGATTCTCAACTCGCCTTTCGAAGAACCGACCCGGCATTTCTATTTCGGCGAGACCGGCATTACAGACAAAATCGTCGAATCCCGCCGCAATTCTGCCTATTTCGTTCCCATCCCGCCCTCCAAAAAGAAGAGCGGACAGCAACAACTCGTCCTCGGCACCGAGTGGACCAAGGACCGCCAGCGCGAAAACAAATTCATCAACGACATCCGCAACACCGTCGCCAAGTGGCGTTTCGGTGGCTACGACGGTGTCACGAGTACGACCCGCAGCCTACTCGAATACTGGCAGCGCCCCGACCGCGAAAGAAAGCTCTTCTTCTGCCAGATCGAAGGACTCGAAACCGCGATCTACTTCGCCGAACTCTCCACCCGCCGCGATTCCTGGATTCGCGCCGAACTCAAAACCGCCAACAACATGGCCAACCCGCTCCTCAACCGCGTCGCCTTCAAAATGGCGACGGGCACGGGCAAAACCGTCGTCATGGCGATGATCATCGCCTGGCAGGCGCTCAACAAGTTCACCGATTCTTTCCTGATCGTCACCCCCGGCATCACTATTCGTGACCGCCTCCGCGTCCTGCTCCCCAACGAGCCAGGGAACTACTACCGCGCTCTCGACGTCGTCCCCGAAGACATGCGGCGCGAGCTCGAAAAGGCGAAAATTCTCATCACCAACTACCACGCCTTCCAGTTGCACGAAAAAGGCGACGCCTCCAGCAACACCAAAGAACTTCTGGGCGCCAAACAATCCGGAGCCTTCAAAGAAACGCCTGATGAAATGGTTCGCCGCGTTTGCCGCGCCTTTACGAAACGCAAAGGCGGCCTGCTGGTCATCAACGACGAAGCCCACCACTGCTATCGCCCGCGCGCCGCCGCCGAGGACAGCCAGGAAAAACTGATCGGCGACGACCGCAAAGAAGCCGAAAGTAACAATCAGCGCGCCAGTCTCTGGATCTCCGGCCTCGAAGCCGTAAAAAAGAAGCTCGGCGTTCAGGCCGTCTACGACCTCTCCGCCACCCCGTTCTTCCTCAACGGCTCCGGCTATCGAGCCAACGAACTCTTCCCCTGGGTCGTCTCCGATTTCTCCCTGATCGACGCCATCGAATCCGGCATCGTCAAAGTCCCCCGCGTCCCCGTCTCCGATAACAATATGATCGGCGAACAGCCGACCTATCGGGACCTCTGGCTCCGCATCAAAGACGAACTCCCCAAGGCCAGGGGCAGCAAAGCCCCGACAGGCGCCGAACCCCGCCTTCCCGTCGCCTTACAGGGAGCGCTCGAAAGCCTTTACGCCAACTATAAGCTCTACCACGAGAAATGGGCAGCGAACAACCAGGCACTGGCTAAAGGACAATCCCCACCCGTCTTCATCGTGGTCTGTAACAACACCAGCGTTTCCAAGATGGTGTTCGATTACGTCGCCGGCTGGGAAAAGGACATGGGGGATGGCCGCAAGGTTGCCG
>CAIKAS010000299.1 GCA_903825445.1 uncultured Acidobacteriia bacterium | reverse complement strand
GCTGAAGAAGGCGGGCGTGCCTGACGGAGTCTTCAACGTCGTGCAGGGCGACCGCGTGGCTGTGGAACGGCTTCTGGAGCATCCGGACGTGAAGGCCGTGAGCTTTGTGGGGTCCACGCCGGTGGCTAATGCGATTTACGAAGCGGGTACCCGCAACGGCAAGCGCGTTCAAGCACTGGGCGGCGCAAAGAACCATATGGTCGTACTGCCAGATGCGGATATCGAGATGGCGGCCGACGCGGCGGTTTCGGCAGCATTCGGTTCATCCGGCGAACGGTGTATGGCGATTTCAATCGTTGTGGCAGTGGGAAATGCGGCGGATCCGCTGATTGCTGCCGTCCGGGAGCGCATGGGGAAGATCAAGATTGGCGCGGGTTCAGAAGCCGAAAGCGAAATGGGACCGCTGATCACTAAAGAACACCGTGATCGCGTGGCGTCTTATCTGGATGCGGCGGCGCACCAGGGGGCATCGGTCGCAGTGGACGGCCGCAAACACCCGGCAACTTCGAGGCCCGGATTCTTTCTCGGCACTTCGCTGATTGATGGTGTGAAACCCGGGATGAGTTGTTATGACGATGAGATCTTTGGACCCGTGCTGAGCGTGATGCGGGTTGACACCTACAACGACGCGGTTCGTGTGATCAATGACAATCCTTATGCGAATGGAACCGCGATATTTACGCGGGACGGTGGCGCGGCGCGGCAGTTTCAGTTCGATGTTGAGGTCGGGATGGTGGGTGTGAATGTTCCCGTACCGGTGCCCGTTGCCTACTACAGCTTTGGCGGCTGGAAGGCTTCTCTGTTCGGCGACCTTCACATGTATGGACCGGAAGGCGTGCAGTTTTACACACGCGGCAAAGTGGTGACGAGCCGGTGGCCCGATCCTGGAACGAGCAGCGTCAATCTTGGATTCCCGCAGGTTCGCTAGGCGGACGCCCGTCAGGAGTTCCAGCGTAAGATCGCGCGTGATTCGTGCTCGTAGCCAAGCGTGGATATGGCGCCGGTTCCCATCACGAACATCTTGCCATCTTCGGGCGGCAAACCCAGCCAGCATGCCGTTAGGATTCGCAGGATATGGCCGTGCGCGAACAACGCGACGTCGCCGTCAATCTGCACGGCGCGGTCGATTACATCGTGCGCGCGGGCGGCGACCTGGCCGATGGTTTCTCCGCCCACCACGCCATCGCGAAAGACCTGCCAGCCTGGCCGGGTGGCGCGAATCTGGTCCGAGGTCAGCCCTTCGTACCTGCCGTAGTTCCACTCCGCGAGATTAGGGTCGATCTGCGCCTGATCGCCGTAGCCCGCCAGCTCGCATGTGCGCATGGCCCGATTCAAAGGACTGGTGAGGACAAGGGCGAACTCATGTCCCGCGAGTTCGTCGCCTATTGCGCGAGCACTTTCTTCTCCGGCGGGTGTCAGCGGAATATCGGTGCGACCGGTGTGTGCGCCGGAAAGACTCCATTCAGTTTCGCCGTGCCGGATGAGCCAGAGCATGTCTAACTATATTCGCGCACGCGACGCTATCGCAGACGGGCGACGAAGCGCAGGGGAAGGTCTGCGCACTTCGAGATTCCGATACGAGGTGTGACATCGATCTCCATCTCGACAGGCGCGACCGGATACCGTACGATGAATTCTCCGTGCGTCAGATCGACTCCGTAATCGTCAAGCGTGATGCCCATGGCCTGCGTCAGTTTGGCCGGCCCGGAGGCGAGATCCTTATCGGTTTTAGCGCGGGTGCGGCGGTTCCGCATGAGTTCATGTCCCTGCACCGGCTCCAGCGCCCGGATCAATACGCAGCCAGCCACGCCATCGGGGGAGGCGACGATATTCATACACGTGTGCATACCGTAGCAGAAGTAGACGTATGCATGGCCGGGCGGGCCGAAGATAGCGCGCGTCCGATTTGTCAGCCCTGCGGCCGAATGCGAGGCCAGATCATCGCCACCCGGATACGCTTCAGTTTCGATGATGATGCCGGCCGTATCGCCTTTGATCAGAATCTTGCCGAGCAGGTCCTTCGCAACGGTAGCGGCGTCGCGGGCATAGAAGTCGCGGGGAAGAACTTTGCCTGCGCTTTTCTTCATGCTTTCTTAACCGCGAATAACATCGCGCTCCACCGGGAGTCGACAGAACATATCTTGTAATCGACCAAGCCTACTTCGCGTGTCAGTTCACGCAGAGAATTCTGGGTGAGTCCACCGACGGAACCCTTGCGCCACAAGAGCCAGAGTCTGGTATGAGGGGCAACGGATCGCATGCGGCCCAAAGACGCCAGAAGGTCTTCTCTGTCATCCACAAACCAGAGGGTAACGGGCGCAGCCTTGGCTTCGAAATCGACCTCGTCCGGCAAATCACCCAGTATATTTGGGAAGTCGCGGGGCGGTTCGACCACGCAGACCATCGCGCCGGCTTCAATCCCCAGCTTTTGCGCAGAGGATTTATCCTGTGCCCGCTCCATGATTCCTGGAGGCTTGACGAATTCGCGGTGTGTTGTTTGTTTGATCTGGCGCTTTAGTGTCGCAGCTACTTTCGCCAGGTTGCAATAGGCGGCGTCCGGTAACAACTGACGGATGGCAGCGACTTTCTCGGCCTCACCACCAACGAAGACTATCGGTACCTGCCGCGTTTCTTTTGCGCGACGGAGGAAAACGGCAACTTCCCTGCCGTGGCTGGGCAAGCGCGACAGGTCGATCAGGATCACATCGGGCAGTACGGAGCGAACGGCCCTGACGGCCGACATGCCGTCGCACTCGGGACAAATGATGTCGAAACCGGTCGTTCGGCAGGCACCGAGCAGAGGTCCAGCTTCGGCGGGTTTCCAGTGAATCACATGAACGCGCGGCATCGGGCAGAGTCCTGTTCACGACCATGTTACCGAGTCAGCGAATATCGATACAATGGTGCCAGTTCATGCGTTTGTTCACTGGCATTGCACTGGCGCGGAATGTGTCTGCCAGCCTTTCGGTTCTGATCAGCGAGTTTCGCTCCGTGGCGCCGTTTAATTGGACGCGCGCGGATAATCTGCACATCACGACCAGGTTCATTGGCGAATGGCCGGAAGAACGATTGCCGGAATTGACCACAGCACTTGAGTCGGTGGCTGTAACGGGACCTATACAGATCTCGGTGGCTCGCTTCGGATTCTTTCCAAACCCACACCAGCCCCATTCGTTGTTCGCCGGAGTGCAAGCTGGCCCTGGCCTGACCGAACTGGCAGGGGCGCTCGAAGCAAAACTACAAACTCTGGGGTGCAAACCCGAAACCAGGCCGTATCGCCCGCACGTCACGCTGGCACGGATCAAACGCGCGGAAGCCGACGGATTGCGGGCAGTACGAGAGCGGATTGCGGCCATCGAAAATCCCCACTTCGGGGAGTTTGCGGCCACGAAGTTTCATCTCTACCGGAGTACGCCAGGCGCGGGCAGTTCGGTCTACACGAAGCTCGCCACGTATGATTTGATGAGGGAGAGAAACACAATCTCATGAATGGCCTGATATCGGTTTTCCTGGCGTACTTCGTGGGCGGCATTCCGTTCGGCCTTCTGATCGTGAAACTGAAGACTGGTGCGGATGTCCGCGAATCCGGCTCCGGCAACATCGGCGCGACGAATGTGCTGCGTACGACGGGTACCCTGGCTGGGATATTGACTCTCTTGCTGGACGCCTTAAAGGGCACGGCTGTGATGTGGGTTGCCGACACGCTGACGCACGGCGATGTTCTCTGGATGAGCGCCACAGCAATGGCCGCTCTGCTTGGCCATGCGTTTTCGCCATATCTGCAGTTCAAGGGTGGCAAGGCGGTGGCGACATTTCTAGGCGCGTTCGGATATCTCACGCCGTTGCCGGTTCTGATGGTAACCATCATCTTTATCCTGGTGATCGTGTTGACCCGCTATCTTTCGCTTGGCTCAATTACGGGCGCGATCCTCTATCCATTCGCCTGTCTGATCATTCTGCACCCGGAATGGCCGGTGCTGGTGGCATCCCTTGGGGCTTCCGCACTCATCCTGTGGCGGCACAAGAGCAACATGGCGAGAATTCGCGAGGGTAACGAGAATATCCTGTCTTTCGGGCGGCGTTCCTGAAGTGAAGGTACTGGCCATCATCGGCGCGGGTGGATGGGGAACTGCACTCTCTTGCGTGCTGGCGCCACGGTTCAGCGAGATCCGGCTATGGGCTAAGGAACCCGAACTGGCGGAGCGGATGAGCATGACGCGCGTCAATGACGTCTTCCTGCCAGGCGCGCTGCTACCCGCCAACGTTTTTCCCACGCACTCGCTGGAAACCGCTGTATCCGGTTCCGATTTGATCCTCAGCGTGATGCCCTCTCACGTGGTGCGGGAGGTTTACGAGGAAATGGTTCCGTGGCTGACGCCAACCATGCGCCTGGTGAGCGCTACGAAAGGATTGGAATCAGGCTCGCTGCTTCGTATGTCAGAGGTGATTCGAGCGGTGGTGGGGGATAGCTACCGCATCGCGGTCCTCTCCGGACCGAGTTTTGCGAAAGAGGTGGCTGCGGGGAAACCGACAGCGGTAGTGGCCGCGTCAGAAGATACAGCGACAGCGAGAGAGATTCAGAGTGTGTTCTCCGGCCCGACTTTCCGGGTATATGCGGGGGATGATCCTACGGGTGTTGAAATCGGTGGGGCGCTAAAGAATGTGATTGCGATCGGGGCTGGCATTTGCGATGGCCTTGGAGCGGGCCATAATGCGGTGGCTGCTCTGATCACGCGAGGACTGGCGGAGCTGACGCGTTTGGCAGTGGCAGCTGGCGGCAGAACAGAAACACTGGCGGGATTGGCTGGCTTGGGTGACTTGGTTCTCACCTGCACGGGGGACTTAAGCCGAAATCGCAAGGTTGGTCTCCAACTAGCTGCAGGAAAGGCACTTGGGAGTATTATCAGTTCCACTCCAATGGTCGCTGAAGGGGTTGGCACTACTTCCGTAGCGCTGCGTTTGGCGGAGCGGTATGCGGTTGAAATGCCGATCACCGCTGAGATGTACGCAGTGCTGAACGAAGGGATTGCTCCGGCCGACGCGATTCGTCGGCTCATGGGCAGGACTCCGAGGGGTGAATTTCAGTGACGAAACGTTACATCGCGGCGTAGAAGAAACGAAACTTATTATGCTGAAAGGGGTTAAAAAGGGCATGGAGGCCGTATCGGAGTTCGGCTTTCCAGCTAGCCCGGGGGCGGACCCAGCGTCGGATGGCGATACGCAGCTCATGCTGCGGGTGCGCGATGGTGACGACGATTGTTTCCGCACTCTGCTCGAAAAGCATCGCAACCCGTTAGTCAATTTTCTTCGACGCATGGTGCAGGACGCAGGAGTTTCGGAAGAGCTTGGGCAGGAAGTATTCTTGCGGATTTACCGATCGCGCTCGTCATATGAGCCGTCTGCGAAGTTTACGACATGGATGTTCCGCATAGCCTCGCGCGTGGCTCTGAACTGGCTGCGCGACGAAAAACATGAACGCGCGGCGCAGCGGATTGACGCGCCCCGTTCGGGTCATGAGCAAGATAGTGATCTGCCGGTTCGGGACCTTCGCGATGAGCGGCCCACGGTGGAACAAAGCCTGGTCAGTGAGAACAGGCTGCAGGAGATTCGGGAGGCCATCGCATCGCTGCCGGAAAAGCAGCGGGCGGCGGTGTTGATGCATAAGTACCAAGAGATGGACTATTCGCAGATCGCAGTGGCGCTGGAGTGCTCGGAATCGGCCGTGAAGAGCCTGTTATTCCGTGCTTATGAGACGCTGCGAGGGCGCCTGGCGCATATGGCCGGGACATCACCCAAAGGAGCATGATATGAATGATCCGAGAAATGCAATGACACTTTGCCCCTCTGAAGACGTGTTGCTGGATTTTATCTCCGGGCGTCTCGACGCAACCAATTCCGGCGTGTTCGAACAACACGCCGAATCCTGCCAACACTGCGCGGCACTTCTGTCCGGACAGGCGGCCGTTTGGCAGAGCCTGGATGCGTGGAAGCCGGAACCGGTGAGCGAGGGCTTCAATCGGGAAGTGTGGCGCAAGATCGAGGCCGATGCCGAGCGGTGGTTCGGCGGGTGGACGGGAGTATTTGGATTTAACGTTTGGAAGCGTTTTGCTCCGCTGGTGTTTGTACTGGGAGTGCTACTGACGGCGTTCGTGCTGGATCATTCCGGCAGACCGATTGAGAGTCAACAGGTTGCGGCGCAAACGGCGGCAACATCCGCGCCTATCGTGATTACGGCCAGCGACGCGGATCAGTTGGAGCAGGCATTGGACGATATTCAATTGTTAAATGAGGTGGACACAGCTCCGGCTCAGGTCAAACACGTACCGGCCGGTAAAAAAACGCTGTAACGGAATGCAGGACTGCGAAGTCATATTACAGGAACAGCGTGGAAGCTATGCATCGCAGCCGCTTGCCTAAGGTCGCACGGGTTACTATCGGAATACTGATCGGCATTGGTTTACCAGCGATGCTGACAGCGACCGATCAGGATGGCAGTCCGGCGTCCCCGAATGCGGCCAAACAGGCCGCTAATCAAGCCCAGGTACAGACCGCCAATCAACAAGCACGGGCAGCTCAACGGGCACTAAACGCTCCTATGGTGGCGAGGCTGGCGGGCATGTCGGCCGACGAGCGCGCTGCGGCACTGGCCCAGTTACCCCCTGCGAGAAGAGCGCAACTGGAACAGAAGCTGGAGAACTATGCGAAGATTCCCGCAGAACAACGCCAACGGATAGAAAGCCAGTACAACCGCCTGCAGGCATTACCGCCGGAGAGGCAGGCAGTTGTGCGACAGGCATTGGCGGAATACCTGAGCACTCCAGGTCCACGCAAAGTGCCGATTGCTAATGAGATGGCGCACCTGAGCGAGATGACCGATCAGCAGCGGATGGCATATATGAGTAAACCCGCCTTCCGGGGCCGCTTCTCCGCGCAGGAGATTCAGATGATGGGCGACCTGCACGGCATAGTGCCATAGCGCTTGTCAGGGATTCCAGTACGAAGGCAAGCCGCGCTTAGTCTCGCGCAAAATCTCCAGGATCGCCAGTCTGTCGGTCGATGATATGCGGGAGAACCTTGCGGTTGAATTCTTGCCGATCAGGACGTCGTACACGCGCTGGTAGACTCTTTCGCGCACCCAATCGGGCATGCCGTCGAAGGCCTCACTGTAAATCATGTAGCTCATAGGATAGCGGAACATGCGCGTCTTCAAATCGAAATCGCGGAGCGAGCGTCCATGCTTGTCTTTGGGGCCGCGTTGCGGGAATGTTCGCGTAAAAGTGGAGACTCCTTCGACTGGTTCTTTGAGCGGCGTCTCTTCTGCGTAGAGCATGTAAGCGACGAGTTCGTCGATGGCTGTATTCAGTTTCGGCTCAGCTTCCGCCATCCTGCCATCGCGCTGGGCAACACGCATTTCCCAGCCGGCGCGGATCATGAGGTTCGTCATGCGGGTCTGATGTTCCAGCACCATCAGCGCGACGATGTCACTCGTCTGAGCCACGTAGCCATCCAGATACACCTTCGACGCCAGACTGGTCAGGTTGTGGGCACCCGCGGTATCCAGGTCTTTGGGGTTCTCCGGATCCGGCGCAATAGCATTACCCAGGTGCTGAACACTCCCGGTATTCCCAGTCACGAACCAGCCGCCCCAGCGCTGTTCCAGGGGAATGCGATGGTCGACCGCGGTATAACCTGCTGAGAAGTTTGGCGTCCCGTCGGGCTTTGGATAACTTGAGCCTACTTCGATACCGGGAATTCCGAGCGTGGCCTGAACCTGATGACATTGCAGGCAGACATCACGACGCACGAAGATAGGTTTCGCGGCCTTTTCCACGTTGAGGGTATAGAAGACAACCCCCTGTTTGGGATCAAGCGAAGCCAGTTCCAGCACTTCCCCGCCCTTCACAGAGCCTACCGATACAGAGTCATTGAAGTAAACTGCACGCGGAGAACGAGGGGAAATCAGTTGAGCCTGGAAGCTGGTTTTTGAGAACACCAGCATCTGAGAATCGACGTTGATGTCCAGGTTCTTTAATAGGGCGGGCAGATAGCCGGGACGGCCGGGAACGTAGTCGAGTTTAACTTCGCCTTTGTCGATACGTTTGGCAAGGCGCGCGACGGGATCGTCTGTTGGCGTCTTGAGATATTCGATGGCGGGATTATCCGGCGCGATGCGCAGATCCACGTCAAGCGCGATTGCACTGGCCAGGGCGGAACAGGCCACCGCGACACAAATCAACATACCCCATCGCTTCGCACTCATGCTTGTATATTATTCCCAGGCCAGACCTGCTCCACGCTGCCGCGTTTGCCGCGATTACAAACCCAACAGAGCGTCTGGAGATTATCCATGTCATTGGCACCTCCTCGGCTCACGGGTAAGATGTGGTCCACTTCCGGTTCGCTGCCCGCTTTACCGCAGAGACGGCAATTGTAGCCATCGCGCTTGAGCGCCAAAAACCGCATGAGGATTGACGCGGTTCGACGCGGTTTGCGGCGCCAGGGTTTTGATGACTGATTGGGTTGCGGCAAGCCAGGTACCACTTGGCCAACGGGTGGTCCCATCGCTCGCGCGGTCACGATTATGGCCTTCCTCCACGAGCCGAAGCGTCTCCCGATTGTGTCGACTGAAAACGTGCAGGCATACGTCTTGAGTTAGCCCGCTACTGGCCTGCGACCCGAATCCCGAGGTGTCTACCGCCAGAACCCGGTCACGACGTCGATGAGTTCCCTGTCGGTCGGCCTATCGCAGGCATCCGATCCAGGTTTGCCGCGTCGAGCGCCTTTGCCAGCGTGCCGCATTTCAATGGGACGGTCCGGGAGTGTATACGGGCGCAGCGGTCAATGTCAGATGACATGAGGGTATGCTTCCACAGCAGCTTCGCGACGCGTTGTCGTTCGGAGGCGATACTGCTGTGGTCATAGGATTCCAGAAAATCGATCCCGATCAGGCTGGGCCGCAGACCGCCTGACGGTGCTTGCTTCTCAGGCGCGATTCGCCTGCTTATTCGGAGTCAAAGGTCTTTTCATGTGAGTACGTCTTGACCCGAGCGTACTCCGCTGACTGCAGGGCAAAACAGCCACCCGGCCTAACGAATTGACACGAACGACACGATTTTCGGCAAACTAACGTGAACGCTGACGCCGCCCTGGTCAAATTGTTATATACTGCGTTTCGACCGCTACTGCGGACCAGGGAGTTATCAATGTCCATGAACCACGTTTCCCGTCGCGAATGGCTGGCATCAGCAGGCGTCACGGCCGCCGGTTTCGCAATGGCGCCAGCGAGCGTGTACGCCGCCGACACGGTACCGAACCCGAGGGGCAAACTCGGGCTGGGAGTAGCACCGGCCGGTTTCGGCCTGCGATCGCGTGCGAATAGTGCTGCGAAGGTCGAGATGATTGACTGGGCACACGAGAATGGTTACGGTGGATTCGAAACACGTCTGCCTCCCGCGGACCCGGAGGACGCGCGCAAGTTTCGCAATAAACTAGAAACGTACAACATGCGGGCGATCTTTGATATCCCCCTGCCCGCGAACGATGCCGCGGTGCCTGCTTTCGACGCTAACGTAAAGGCAGCCAGTTTGGCCGGAGCCTACGGGTTACACGCCGCTCTTACGCAGCGCCGCTACGAAGAGTTTAACGATTTCGCGACCTTCTGGGCCAAGTTTGAAACCACCAAAGCCACCGTAGCGCGCGCGGAGCCTGTGCTGGCAAAGTACAAGGTCAGGCTGGCCCTTGAGAATCACAAGGGCTGGAGATCGCTGGAACAGGCCGCGTGGATGAAGCAACTGGGGAGCCCTTGGGTCGGAGTGCACCTTGATTTTGGGAATAACATCTCGCTCTGCGAACACCCGACGGAGACGATGAACAATCTGCTCCCCTACATCTTCTCCGCCCATATCAAGGACATGGCCGTGGAGCCTTACGCCGATGGCTTCCTGCTCTCAGAAGTGATGCTGGGCGACGGACTGCTGGATCTGAAAGGTATGGTGACGACGCTGCGCGCCAAAGATCCAAACATGATGTTCGATCTTGAGATGATTACACGCGAGCCGCTCAAGATTCCCGTTTACACAGACAAATACTGGGCGACGTTCGACGATCCGCGAAGCCCTTTGCCCGGGCATGATCTGGCGAAGACGCTGGCGCTCGTACGCAATAATCCGCCGAGGAAGCCCGTGCCGCATACCGCGGGACTAACGCCGGAAGCGGCATTGAAGCTGGAAGACGACAACAACCGCGTGAGCCTTGAGTGGGCGCGGAAGAACCTGGAACTTTAGCGGCCCACGCCGATCTCAGGACGCCGGCCTACTCACCGGGCGCAGGGAAACGACCGAACCAGGCTGCCTTGCCGATCACGTGGCCGTCCATTGCCTTCAGCAACTCGTCCCGAGTGGTGTTCGCCGACAGGTCGAGTTTGATATCGAGTGCGTAGAACTCAAAAACGTAGTGGTGAAAGGGTCCCGGACCCGCTCCTGGTCCAAAGTAACTTCCGGTGCGGATTCCCGGCCCATTCCTGGTCCCATCCGGAAGATCGCCTGCGGCTATACCTTCCGGCAAGCCCGTAGCGGAAGCCGGAATGTTGAAGGCAGACCAATGGAGGGTGTCACCGGTCGTTTTGTTGCCGGAATTCTGAGTGTCGTGCAAAATCACGGCGTAGGTTTTCAGGGCATCGGGTGCCGTGCCGGGATTCGTCCCCAGATTCCAGTGGAATTCAAAAGCAGGAGACTTGTTTTCGCCGCGACCAGCATTTCGCAGTGGGATCTCCCCACCATCCGGCCATGCGGGCGATGATACCCAAAACAGAGGGCGTGGTGCTGCTGTCTGCCGACCGGCACCCGGAGGTACCGGCGTTGCCGGAGTTTGCGCGAACGACGCGGTCCCCATCACGATGCCAATTACTAAACTGCGCTGAATGTTTTTCATCATATGTGCGTTCCCATCGCAAATGGTAACAGAAGGGTGAGGTGTGCACCAGCGTGACTCGGTCGACAGAGTAGTACGCGCTAGTTCTCTTTTACTTCGAAACCAAACGCGTACACCGTGTTATCGTACGTCACCACGTAGACTTGCCCTGTAGACATGGCCAGCCCCGCTGTATGCGGCGAGAAAGACGTGATTGTTCGGCCGCTGTTCCACAGCTCTTTGCCGGTAAAGGCATCCAACGCGTACAACACGGCTGGCTGGGAACGTTGTGCACGCTGTGCGGCGTTCAGGTTCGAATCGCTCGAGTGAAATTCACCGCTCGAAAGCGCGAATACCACTCCGTTCACGACAATGGGAGTTACCGGCGATGTGAGGTCCCGCGATGCCCATGCAGGGGCGAGCGCGGGCTTACCAGCCTGGTCAATGACCTTGAACGCAACTACCGCGCCGCTCGTCACGGCGCCGTTCGCATTCGGGAATCCCGACCCAGCCGCCAGCGCTCCTGACATGGGCGCTAACACCCATCGGGTGCCTGTCGAATCTACCCAACTGGCTAGTGCCCCAGGAGCGTAGTCGGTGGCGTTCTCCGTGAACTTGGCCGAGACTCCCAGAGGTGTCCGGTGATCCGCGCCTCCTGGCGATGCGCCGTCGAGAAGATACAATTTTCCATCGCGATTCGACACGGCGAGCAGATCATGACCTTTGTACGTGAAGACAACGGGTGAGGCATTGAACTCGGACTTACCTGGCGTGAAGTAATCGCGAAGCTTCAGAGTCTTCGGCTCCAATGAGACGACAGAGTCGGAAAAACTGGCTGGCGAGTATTCCCCGTCGGCCGTCGCCGCATAAAGTGTGCCATCGCTGCCGAATGCCGGGCCAGCTGTTCCTGCAATATTGCCGCCATTTGTCTTCCAGTTCGTCACCGTTTTGGCCTGGTTGGCCATATCCAGCGCCCACACGCCGTTCGCCGCCCCACCGCAGCCATGGGACGTAGCCGCGTACGCAACGTTATCCACGACGATCAAACCGGACGCGTTTGCATTGGCGGGCAGGAATTTGGCGGGCTGCATGGAAACGTCAAAACCCTGCTGCATGCTGAGCTGATGCAGGACCCCGTCCGTGCCCACCGCATAAACGCCGGAGGCTCCACGTCCGCCACCGCCGAATCCACCGCCGCCCCGACCGGAACCACCCGCGCCGCCACGACCACCACCGCCGCCGCCCGGAGCTGTCCCCGCCTTTTCCAGTGCTGCAACAATCGGAGCGCCTGCACCAGGAGCTCCCACGGCGGTTCCGGATTTACGCGCACTCGGGAGCTCGCCAGGAGCCACGCCCCTGCCGGCTTCCGTATCCGTTACATTCGCGATCACCAGCGGAGTTGGCCGCGCCAAACCGGTGGTCAATCCGCCAGGACAGGCCAGAGTCCCCTGGCTATCTGGCGTCCCAAGCGGGGTCTTCCAAAATACCTGGCTTGTGTCGTAATCGAAGCCAAACGCTGTCCCACCACTGCCACTCACGAAACCCATCGATTTGAAGCCTGTCAGGCCGCGCGCCGTCTGCACGAGTAACGGCTGCGAAAGCGAGTTCAACTGCCGCGACGTATTCGGCAGAGTGATCTTATAAACCAACCTCGGTCCGGGCTTGGCTACGGAAGCGCGTGAGATCCAGCGGTCATTCCTGACGGAGGAACTACGCTGTGCGTCGCCGCCAGCCGTTAGCCAATCCCAGCCCCACACACCAAATGCTCCCGGGGCATAAGGCATCGGCTCATCCTGCGCGCCGAGCTTTCGTACTGCCGTCAGCAAACAGAGCGTGGATACGAGCAGCGCGATGCCAGTCAGAATCGTCTTGTTTGTTTTGAAGATCTTCATGCGCGTGGTCCTCTATTTGCCCAAACCAAAGCAATACTCATCGCCGTCATACGTGCCGATGTACACGCGGCCATTCGCCACAGTCAATCCACTGAAATGATTCCAGGAAACGATCTGATCTCCGCTGGACCACAGTGTTTTCCCTGTCTGGCCATCCAGCGCAAACAGTACCGCGTGCGTCGAGGCTTCAATCCTGCCCTTGCTTGGCGGCCCCGTCACCCCCACGGGAGTGTCGCCGGTTGCCTGCGTGGTGTCTTCTCCGCTGCCATATCCAAAAACAACTCCGTTCGCGATTACAGGCGGGTCCGCGCGATTCATATCGGCGGAGATCCAGGCGGGCGTCAACTGGGCTTTGCCGTTCACGACCTCCATTTTGAAGGCAGCCACAGCCCCGTGCGTCACGGTGCCGTTTTCAATCGGGGCGTGAAACTCCGGATGCTTCGGCCCCCAGAACGGCGAAAGCACCCATTGCGTGCCTTTCGTATCCATCCAGTTGGAGATGGCGCCCCACACACCAGCATCGCCATAGTTGTAGAACTCATTGCAGAACTGCTGCGTTCGATAGGTCGCCGTCTGATGATCCGCGCCACCGAAATCGGAAGTGTCCAGCAGCCAGATGCGGCACTCCTTGCCGGTGGCCGCCATGTACTCTTTGCCCTTGTAATTGAAGATCGTCGGCGTGGTTTGTACATCCAGATCGCGCTTAAAGAGCCACATCACGTTCGGAGGCGCATAGTATTTCGTGAGATTCAAAGCGTCTGTTTTGGGATCCGGTTTCACCCCGATCACACCGTTGCCGTAGACCTTGATGCTCGGATCCCAGACGCCGTCGCCTGTTCCCGCGTACACGGTTCCATCGGCGCCGCTCACTGTACCCCGCGTACCCCACATGCCGGCTCCTCCGGGCGAATACATGGACGCTACGTTGTTGGAGAGGTCGAACGCGTACAGGTAATTCGGATTGCCACCGCACTGCTGCGCCGTCATGGAATAAATCACCCCGTTCACCAGATTAAGAGCGTAGGGCTTTCCATTCGGCGGCATGAACTTAGCTGGCGGCGCGACATCCTCGCCATCAGATACGTTGAGCTGGTGCAGCATGCCGTCCCAGGACGCGGCGTATATGGTGTATTTACCAGGAGTTTTCGCCGGACCCACTACCGGAGTTGCGGTCTGTCCGCCGGGGCAAAGAATGCCCCCGCCGCGCCCTCCGGTCGGGGCCTGAAATGAACTTTCAAAGTGCTTCTTCCAGATGATCTCGCCCTTCTCCACATCCACCGCATAGATGTTGTCGGAGACGCCGGCTAGAATGGCGATCTCGCGCGTCGCGCCCTTCACATTTGCCTTACTCACTATCAGAGGCGGAAACAGCGAATGCATCTGGCGAGGCTCATTATCGGTCTTAAGCTTCCAGAGCAGCTTCATTTTCCCGACATTAGCGACGCTGAGAATCTTCTCGTCTTTTTGCCAGCCGCTGCGCTGTGGATCGTGACCATCGGTAAGCCAGTCGGCGCCCCAGCCGAGGACACAGCCGAGGGTCATCGATATCAGGAGCAAGCTTTTTCTCATCGGTCAATTCTCCAGTTCAGAACTATCAGTAACCCTATCCCAGTTGCCACCGGTTAGCAACAGTTAGGTCACTGATTTTCCTAAATTTACAGGAGAATTGGCTGGACCTTCGGCGTCCGATGATAGCTATTCGCTCACCGTTCCCAGTTCATAGATCATCTGTTCCGCTGCCATGGCGGCGAGTGGGTGAAAATTTGAACTGATGCTGAGCGCCTGATAGAGCGCGGTCTTTGCCTGTGCGCGTTGGCCCGCTTTTGCGAGAATCGCTCCCTGGTGATAACGGAACATCGCTTCCGGGGTACCTTGGATCAGAGCTTTCCCGATCATCTTCTTTGCCTCCGCGATCTTCCCAGTCTTGTAATAACACCAGGCCAGCGTATCGGCCACATAGACATTTGGCCGCACGGCGTATTCAGCCTCGGCCATGCGGACAGCCTCGTCCAGATTACGGTCATGATCTGCAAAAAACTGCGCCATTTGCATATCGCCAATTACACCGTTTGCCCGATTGAGCTTGTGGATCACGTCCACCAGAGCATATTGTTCCGCAGCTTCTTTGTTCTTTCCCTGAAGGGTATAGATATCTCCCAGTGCTACTACGACCTCATGCTGTGGCACGAGAGCCTCTGCCTTCTTGTAGTACCCGATGGCCACATCGTAGTCCTTGAGCGCCGCCTTGACCTTGCCCATTGCCGCCAGCAGGTGATAGTTATTGGGGGTCGCGGCCAGTCCTTCGGCAAGAATCTGCGAAGCGGAAATATAGGAGCCCACCGAAAACTGCATCAGCGCCCACTGCGCACGGCACCAGGCTGTATTTTCGGCATATGGTCCGCCGGAGTCGATTGCCTTCGTCATCAGCAACGTGGCCTTTCGCAAATCGCCAGTCAGAAACAGGAGGTGACCGCCACGGCTGTAAGACGAAATATCCGGTCGCAGGTCCAACATTTTCTGGTATCGATCCAGCGCCCCTTCGTAGTCGCCCATTTCCACGGCAGCATCGCCGAGTAGTCCGTAAGCATCGGGACGATTGGGATCGAGTGCGAGAGCCTTCTTTGCCCACTCCACACTGTGCTCAAACTCATGCCTGCCGCCATCCACCCAGGCCATCCCAACGAGCGCGCCGATCGACTTCGGGTTCGACGCCAGCGCCTTGCGATACGCAGCCTCAGCGCGTCCGTAGTAAGTCACATCGGCCGTCTCGCGCCCTTTCTGCATGAAGGCATCACCCAGCCGCGTCCACGCGATGTCACCGGGCTTCTCCTTCGCTGCTGCTTCCGCTTTGGCGACTGCTTCGTCGCTCGTCATCGTGTGGCGAACTGTTGCAGTAGAGCTTTCGCCAGAGTCGTCACTGGAGACAGCGTCCGTCGGCTGGGCAGCCGTTAGAGCCTGCCCAGCCAGTCCGGCCGCCACCAGAAAACGAATCGCAATGGAAACGAATACTGGTGAGGGTTTCATTACTGCGCTCCTTCGATCACGCCAGGGTCTTTCCGGTTTGTCGTCCCGGCGTGCGGTGTGGCGGCGTACGGGAACGTGTAGTTGTAGCTCTCGTCGTTCGCGTTGATGTTGTCGCCCAGCAGGAAGATGCTCGTGTATGCAGGACCACTGGCAACAGCGGTGAGTGCAATATCCACCACATCGTCACCCAGCCGTCGGCCGTTGGGCCAGCCGCTCCATTTCCCGCTCGTCGTATCACCACCCAGACCGCTCAGACGGTTTCCACCCTGGCCGACCAGCGGCACAGGCCCCGTGGTCAGGTCAACGCGCAGCACGTCTGGAATGAAGACTGCCGCGAGATCCGTGCGCCCGGTGGTTGCCAGTTTTGTGCCAAACACCGCATTGATGAGCACCGGAAGTTCAGGTGTCGTGGCGTACTTGGCATACTTGGTGGCATCGTCGGTCGGAACATCGCGATTGTAGTTATCTTTATCTTCCATCGCGACCAGCACCTCATTGAACAGCGGATTACCGAGGCGATTGACCTGGATCCAAGGGCCGGTACCGACAGGATCTCCGGTGGCGCTCCTCAGCGTCTCGCGGTGACGGCTCACAGAAGCGTAAACCCCCAACCCGTGAGACACGCCCGTGAATGCGTCGTTGTAAGCGATAGGTGTCGGCAGATTCGCCAGCGGGATCTGAAGCGCGAAGGTGAGCACGTTGTAACCCTTAAACCCGTCTACGCCGGTTCCCGACTGGCCGTGACCATCCGGTCCGAGAATGCGGGCGTTTAGAAGGTCGAAGATTCCTGGTGCGTCTGCAAAGAAACTATCGTCACGGGAGCCGGCAAAAACTTCCTCACCGGTTGCCAGTGTGTAAACAGCCTGCTTTGTATACGCATCCAGACCGAGAGGACCGAAGGCGCCTGATATAGGTACTGCGCTCGCATTGTTGTATTTCGGCGTAACGCCATTACCGGTGTTCGGCGGCGGCACGATGAAGCCGACCCCGAGGTCGTAATTTGAGCTGGTCGTCGCGTCAACTTCGCTCACCGAATAGTGCTGCGTATAGTTCTGAGCGCCATCGCCAATGTTCTGAATCGCACCGACAACAGTTCCCCTGCCGTAAGACAGGATGGTATTCAAATTCTTATATTCGCCCCCATTCGAAGCGACCGAACTGAACTTGAAATTATAGGTGCGCATCAGCGCGCCGGTGACAGGGTTTGTGAGGTTGATCGAGTAAAGGGCATCGTCTGCAAAACGATCGTAGATCGCGCCGTCACCGGGTTCCGAGAACGGTCTGCAATTCACAATTATGTTCAAGACGTTACCGCTGCCGGAGTTGCCGGCTCCCACGAACGCGTAGACGTCCGTCAGGTTGGCCTGCGGATCCTGTTTGATGAGCGGCGCATCGCTGTGGCTTGAGGCAAATATCTGCCCGCACAGCAGAAACACCGCGCCTGCGGTTGCTACAGCTCTGTAAATCGGTTGATGCATTTAGTCCTCCCTGAACTAAGGTGATGAGTTGCGAGATGGATTGTCTGGATTCGGATCGCCCGACGGAGGCAGCGTATGGTCAGGCTGGTACCCCGACTAAGCCGCAGGAACGCGCCCCGCGGGCTCGGGTCGCGTTTCAAATGCCTCATGCACACCTTACGAGGGAGGATTGAATCCGGATTTAAAGGAGGGCGAAGTTTTTCCCCAGAGGGAGAGCCAACGTGTTGTTGTTTTGAAATGGTGAGCCGGGCGGGGCTCGAACCCGCGACCACCGCATTAAAAGTGCGATGCTCTACCAACTGAGCTACCGGCTCTCTGAAGAAGACTACCTGGAAGTTTCAGCACGCGTTAAAACGCGCCCTGAAACATCAGGTTAACATGCGTCGCAATTCAGGCTCATCGACCAGTAAACGCTTCGCAACGTTGTGAACGCCAACTGAAAGAAACTGCAGCGTACCCCTTGCATCCGACATCCGAAAGGCGTACAGTCTTGTCGGGATAACTCTAAGGAGGTTACCCGATATGACCTTTTCCGTTCGTCCTCAACAGCTATCGATCCTGGGGATTATCGCCGGAGTGGCTTTCATTCCGGTTGCCGTCCTGATGTTGATTTTCCTGGCAGCAAAGCTGGTTCGTTGAACCAAACCAGCTGAAGACGGCCTTGGCTACTTTTTGGCGTCGGCGTTGAAGATGGCGATGGCCATATAGTCCATCACTTTCGCCTCGTTGCGCGCGATCCCATAGTACGCCGATTTCAGCAATTGGTCCTTGCGGCTCAGCAGTGTCTCGCGGATGGTCTGCTGCACGCGCGGATCGCCCAGTTCACGCTGCCCCGCCGGTTCCTGCGAAATGACCTTCAGGATGCGGTAGCCATCCGGACTGGGAATGATGGGGGAAATCGAACCCGGCCGCATCGAGAGCACAAGTTTCTTCAATTCCGGACTCGATTTATCGAATGACGATTCCGGAAGAAAACCAAGATCGCCACCATTCGGAGTTGATTGCGGATCTTCGGAATAACTCTGCGCCACCATTGCAAAGTCCTCGCCCTGCTTCAGACGTGCTTCGATAGCCTTGATTTT
>CAIKAS010000298.1 GCA_903825445.1 uncultured Acidobacteriia bacterium | reverse complement strand
TTGAGGGGCTGGAGACGCGGGAAGTGGCGTCGATATTGGGGTCGAGCGAGGCGACGGTGCGGTCGCAGATCAGCGTGGGGCGGCGGAAGCTTCGACAGTTTGCCGAGGCTTATCTGAGGAGGAAATCGTGAACTGCGAGGTGGCGCGGGAGCTGGCGGCACTGGCTGCGTCCGGGGACACGACGGCTGCGGAGATGCGCGGGCTGGAGGCTCATCTGGCCGGTTGCGCGGATTGCCGTGCGGAGGCGGAGGGGTTTCGGGCGCTGTGCGGGCAACTGGCGGGGATGCGGAAAGAATCGGTTCCGGAGGCTGTTTATGCGGCGGTGCGGGCGAGGGTACTGGCGAAGGTTGGTGCGCGTGGCCGTTCAGGATGGAGGGTGGTCTGCGCGGGGTTGGCCGCGGTGGTGGCGTGCAGCTTGATCTTGATGGTGGCGTTGCGACCGGTGGTTCCGCGGAACACGGTTGTCAGTAGCGTGGAGCCGCCGCCGATGGACGATCGCGGCGCGGAAAAGATGGAAGAGCCGGGTCCAGGGGTTTTGGTAAGGCATGTTCACCGGGTATCAAGGCGCGTGGTTCCGAATGCGGTGCCAGCCGACGCGGAGCCATTGGTTGTCAAGATGATTACCGACGATCCGGATGTGATTATTTACTGGATCGCGGACGGGAAGGGAAGATCGCAGGGAAAGGAAATTGTGCAATGAAAAAACGAATCGTTTTGTTAATGGCGATGGGTGTGTTTATTCTGGCGGGTCAGGAAGCGCCTAAGTCCGCGGTCGCCGCTACACCCACTGAGAAGTTTGTCACCAGGGTGATCACGTTGAAGTATCCAAATAACGTCTCGGTGAGTATCCTGGATGGCATCGGACTGACGGTTAAGAGGTCAGGAGATCTTGTCGCGGTGACCGGGCCAGCGGAACAGGTATCGACCGCGGAGACAATTCTGAAGCAATTGGATGTGCCGCCGAAACCTCCGGTGCAGATACCGGTGGTGGCGAGGAAAAGCATCGAACTGATGGCGTATCTGATCGTTGCGTCGCGGAGTGATGCGCAGGGGACGCAGGTACCGAAGGATCTGGAATCGACGGTAAACCAGGTGGCGGCGACGTTTCCTTATAAGACGTTCAGTTTTGTGGATGCTGTTTCGCTCCGGTTGACCAGCGGCAGCGGGGGACAGGTGAAGGGGGCGTTGCCCGTGCAGGGACCGACTGCGCCGGGGCTGCGCACGGGAGGGAGCTACCAACTGGACGTGAAGCAGGTTTACCTGATGGGAGACTCCGAACTGATCCGAATCGAGAAGTTCAATTTAGGATTGCACTCCAACGGAAATCCGGATGCAACGCTGGATACCGATATTGATATGAGGCCGGGCCAAAAGGTTGTGGTGGGCAGGGCGAATCTGGATGGGGCGGGGAATGCGCTGATTGTGATTTTGACGGCTAAGGTGGCGGAGTAAAAATGATGTGCAGGTTGGCCAGGGTTTCACGCGGAGTGCGCGGAGACTCGCAGAGATCGCAGAAACGAGGGGCAAGGGCTTGATTAAAAAGTGTTTAAACGGGGCCTGGGACGCAACTTGAGATAGTCGACCTGCGTTCTTAGCTGTGGAGGGAAGAAACGTGAAACTTCAGATTATTGCCCTGAGTATTGTGGGTCTGGCCGCCGCTCTGGTGAACGCAGACACGCCGGGCCGACACCCTGCGTACCTGCATGCCCGCAGCGATCTGCGCGTGGCGCAATTCCTGCTGCGTGTCCGGGAGGAGCCGAACGTGACCCGCCACATGGTTGAGGCAGATCATGAAGTGGAGGCGGCGGTCCGTGAGATCGATCAGGCGGCTGTCATCGACCACAAGGACATTGACGACCATCCGCACGCGGACATGAACTTCGACCGTCGGGGTCGCTTTCACAAGATCGTGGATTTACTGAGAGAAGCGCGGGCGGATATTGGGCGTGAAGAGGATAACGGGCACTCGCGCGAATGGCGAAACGCGGCTTATCGGCACATCGATCAGGCGCTCGAACACGTGCACAAGGCTTCGCTCGATCTGCATTGGGATCACGAACTCGGATTCTAGGGCGGGCTGATATTGGCCGGGGTTAACAGAAAATGTCGTTCTTCGAGAGCACGATTCCGAATTCCGGAAGCTCCAACCGGTCTGCTTCATGCAGCCCATCTGCCCGGTACACAAGTAGCTTGCGGGCTTCGGGATCGGCCACCCAGATGTGAGTCACGCCCCAGCGCTGGTACTCTTCGAGCTTACGTACGACATAGCCAATGCGGTCGTCCGGAGAAAGGACTTCGACGGTGACCAGCGGGTGGGCGTCACTTTGTGACGAACTTCGGGAATGACGAAGATCCCGGCGGCCTTTTCCAACTGGCGGAGGAGAAAAAAGGACGCCAGCCAGAGTACTAAGGTTTCCGTTTTAGGGCGGTCAGAGATTCAGCATCTCGCGCAGGCGACGGCTTTGCAGGCGGCTTACGGGGACTTCGCTGGCTTT
>CAIKAS010000297.1 GCA_903825445.1 uncultured Acidobacteriia bacterium | reverse complement strand
TCGTTCGTGGATGTTGCACGTGCCATCAGGGAAACCACCTCCAAGAAGGCGAACATGTACCACCTGGTCCTGCTCGGGTGTTGCCAAGGCTATCACCTGGTCCCCATGCTCAACGGCGTCGTGGCAGACAACGGCGTCCTGATCTCGCTGACGGAAGTGCATGCGTTTCCGCTCGAACTCGTGTTTGAATTTCTGAAGCCGCAGACACTGGAACACGTGCTCACGCAGGCATTGGTGGATTCTCCCATGTTTGCTACGCGGTGGCGCTGGAACGCATCGCGTGCGCTGGCGATCCTCCGGTTCCGCGGCGGAAGCAAGGTTCCCGCGCCTATCCAGCGCATGCGCTCAGACGATCTGCTGGCGGCTGTTTTTCCCGATCAAGTGGCTTGCGCGGAGAATTTGACCGGGGAGATACGCATCCCCGATCATCCGCTGGTACGCGAAACGATCGGCAACTGCCTGCATGAGGCCATGGATTTGGAAGGCCTGATGCAGATTATTTCGGCGATTGCGGATGGCGAGATGAAAACGGTGGCGATCGACAATCCAGCGCCATCGCCGTTTTCGCACGAGATTCTCAACGCGAATCCATATGCATTTCTGGACGATGCTCCGCTCGAAGAGCGGCGGGCGCGGGCAGTGCAATTGCGTGGATCGCTGCGGACGGACTTTGTGGGTGGGGCCGGAATTCTGGATCCGACGGCGATTACGCAGGTTTCCGAAGACGCATGGCCGGAAGCCCGGGATGCCGATGAGTTGCACGATGCGCTGTTGTCGCTGATCCGGTTGCCGCCACAGCCGGCGTGGCAGGGCTACTTCGAGCAACTGCGTGAGATGGGGCGCGCTTCGGTGCTGATTCGGGGAAAGCGCGTCTTCTGGATTGCGACGGAGCGGTTGGGGATGGCAGACGATGCTCTGGCAATCATTCGCGGCTGGATGGAATCGCTGGCTCCGACCACGGTAGCGGCGCTATCTGAGATGCTCGCGCTCACGCGGAAGGAAGTGGCAGAAGCGCTCGGCGTGATTGAAGCCCAGGGGCAGGTGCTGCAAGGGCGCTTTTCCGTGGCGGAAGGCGACGGGGAGATCCAATGGTGCAATCGGCGTATTCTGGCGCGCATTCATCAGATGACGCTGGGTCGGCTGCGTCGGGAAATTGAGCCGGCCTCAGCGCTGGACCTGCATCGCTTTCTGTGCCGATGGCAACATGTTGCGCCGGGAAGCCAGTTGCATGGGGCGGAAGGTACGCTGCAGATCATTCAGCAATTGCAGGGGTATGAGATCGCGGCATCGTCGTGGGAACCGGAGATCTTGGCGCGGCGGGTGAAGGGCTATAGTCCGACTTATCTGGATGAGTTATGTCTATCGGGCGAAGTGATGTGGGGGCGGGTATCGCCGCATCCGGCGATGGTAGACGGCGAAGGGCGGCGAGTTCGTCCGACGCGTATTGCGCCGATTTCGTTCTTCCTGCGGGAGAGTACTGACTGGCTGCTCCCGTCGAGTTCCGCGGAGGTTGTGTTCGGTGGACTCTCACCAGCGGCACACGACGTCTTTGCGGTGTTGCAGGCTCAAGGCGCCTCATTCTTTGCGGATCTCAGCCGGGAATCAGGCCGTTTGGCGAGCGAGGTGGAGGACGCATTGTGGGAACTGGTGGCTGCCGGATTGGTGACGGCCGATGGGTTTGAGAACCTCAGAGCGCTGCTCGATCCGCGGCGTAGGGCGGGGCAGGGACGGCAGCGCACAAGGCGTCCACGGCATGCTGGCGGTCGATGGGCCGTGATGCCACGCGCTGGCAGCGGGGCGCCGGGCGCGGTTCATACGGAAGCGTTCGCGGACCAGTTGATTATGCGCTGGGGTGTCCTGATTCGTGATTTGCTCACGAAGGAGACGACGGCACCGTTCTGGCGTGAATTGCTTCCAGTATTGCGGCTGAAGGAAGCTCGCGGAGAACTCCGGGCGGGGCGGTTCGTTGCAGGGTTTTCAGGAGAGCAGTTTGCAGCGCCGGAAGCGGTGGAAATGCTGCGCTCCGTGCGGCGGGCGACGGAACATCCAGAGGATGCAACTCAGATCGCGAACACGGACCCGTTGAATCTGGCAGGGATTCTGCTGCCGGGTCCACGGGTGAATACGCACTCGGTGGGCAGTCGGCTGTTGAATCCGGCCGTGTGAATTAGGCTGTTCCTACTAGAGGCGCAAGCCAGCGGAACAGGAAGAAATGCTTACCGCACAGTGAGCAGCGGTAAGGCGAGACGAGCCAGCTAAGCGCACCTTCGACGGAGTTTCGAATGCCGACTCCTCTGAATACTACCGACTTGCAATAGGGACAGCGGGGTGAGAGCATTCCGTTTTTACCAGTTCTGGCCAAACGGTTTTACGGGGGCGGGAGCCGTGCCCTCGTAGGGATTAAATTCAGCGGCGGGCGCCGCAGCGGTTTTCACAGGAGTGCGCCGTACGGAAGTTCGCTTCAATGCCGCCGCGCCGCGCGCAGCCACGCAATCATCCGAATACTGCATCATCGCGGCTTCGGTATACGTGAGCGCGCGATCCATGTCAGAGGGCAGCACGCCGGTTTCGTCGCTCACCATGCTGCGTTCCAGTATTCCGAGGCACATCAGAGGCAGTTCCTGCAGACGAATTCCATACTTGCGGCTCATTTCCAGGTCCGCCCGCACGGTGAAGCGGATACGCACGCGGTCTTCCCCTATGCCTTCATACGCGAATACCCGGCATCCGGTGTCCTGCGTGAAACCCGTCATCGTGAATTGCAATTGTTGTGTGCTCTTTCCCATGATTTGTGTTTTCTTCCAGCAGGACTATGTGGTGCCCCGCGCGGACTGAATGGATTTATAGCGGGGGTCAGCGGCGATCATCTGACGTACCTGACCCGCAAGCTCGTGCCAGTTCTTGATGAAATACCCGGCATGATCGTTGGCCATTACTTCAGCCCGTTTTTCTTCGAGAATCGCGAGAACGGCGACTGTCTGCGAGCGGGAGGGGTCGTCTTGCCTCTGCGCAATGGCCTTGAAGGCGACTGCAACACGCTGGAACTCGGCCTCGACTCGGGGGCGGATCTGTTCGGCCCACTGAATCTGACTCGCCGTGCCGGTCATCCTGGTTCTCCCGATTCCTTCCTGGTTGGCTAAGAGTAAGGGGATCAGATATTCCGACTTAGTTCGGAGTACCTGCGAGTGGGCGAGCGACGCTCAGGCATCCTCATAGTACCAGTCTGTGAGGGGTGATACGGGAAACGCGACCGGGGTGGGGTGTTTCCGTCGCGCATCTTTTTGAGGTATTGTGGCATCAAAAGCATGTTATGTCTCTTCGTCCCGTAAAACAAATTACAAAAGCGATACCGACAATGGAAGGGGCGGGCGTCCACCTGCACCGTGGATTCGGGTTCGGAAACACGACCGAGTTCGATCCGTTTCTTCTGTTCGACGATTTTCGTAACGACGTACCTTCTCAATACCTGAAGGGTTTCCCGTGGCATCCTCACCGGGGAATCGAAACTATTACTTACGTGCTGGCTGGCGACGTCGAGCACGGCGACAGCATGGGAAACCGGGGTGTGATCGGCGCTGGCGACGTGCAATGGATGACGGCGGGTAGTGGCATTATTCATCAGGAGATGCCAAAAGGCGATGCGGCAGGCCACATGCACGGTTTCCAGTTGTGGGCTAATCTTCCGGCTTCCCTGAAGATGACAGCGCCAAGGTATCAGGAGGTCAAACGAAACGACATTCCCGAACTGACGGATGACGATGGCACGCGGGTGCGTATTGTGTGCGGCAGTTTCTGGGGAAAGTCCGGGCCGGTGGACGGGATCGCCGCGGAGCCGACTTATCTTGACGTGTCGGTAGCGCCGGGGAAGAGAAAGACGCTGCCAGTGGAGACGACGCGTCATGCCTTCGCATATGTGTTTGCGGGGAGTGGCAAATTCAGCAATGCTTCGGATCCCCAGGCGGTCGTGACGGAAGTGGTGGGTGGCGCACCGGGTGAGATCTCGGTGGACAACCGTTCACTAGTTCTGTTCGACCGCGGCGACGAGGTGACGGTGCAGGCAGGCGACGAGGGTATCCGGTTCCTGTTGGTTTCGGGTAAGCCCCTGGCCGAACCTGTGGCATGGCGGGGACCGATTGTAATGAACACCCAGGCGGAGTTACGGCAGGCGTTCTCCGAACTGGAGCACGGGACGTTCCTGAAGGCTGCGAAACACAATTGATGGCAGAGTAAACCGGATGGGCCCTCAATGTACCTACGGTGTGATGAGGGCCTTTCTTACAGCGTAGAGGACGATCTCAGCGACATTGTGCAGTCCGAGCTTCTGCATCAAATTGGTTCGGTGGGAATCAACCGTGTAGGGGCTCACGTTCAGAATTGCGGCAACTTCTTTGTTCGATTTGCCCTCCGCCAGGAGGCAGAGAACTTCGCGCTCGCGTTCCGTAAGAAGGCCCACCGAATCCGTCAGTTCGTGTTTGCGCATGAGATTGACGTGGTCTTCGAGGAGGGCGGCGGCAATAGCGCGGGAGAAAAAGGGTCGACCGGACGCCACGGAGCGAATGGCGGCTTCGAGTTCGTCGTCGGCGTTGTCTTTGAGCAGGTAGCCCTTGGCTCCGCTGTTCAATGCCCGCAAGATATAGCCTTCGTCCGCGTACATACTCAGGACGACGATGCCGATTCGGGAATTATCCCGAATGATGTGGCTGGCAGCGTCGAGCCCGTTGAGGCGCGGCATGGCGACATCCATCAGGATGACGTCAGGGTTGTATTCCTTGGCCAGACGAACGGCTTCGCGCCCATCGGCGGCTTCCGCGATAACCTCGACGCCGGAGATCTGGTCGAGCAATAGTCTTAAGCCGGCGCGGACGATGCCGTGATCGTCGGCGATCAGAACACGGATCATGAATCACCCACTCCGGCAGCGGCGAGTTCGCCGGAAGAGAGCATGTCTGAGGCCGATGGCCAGGGCAAACGGAATTCGACGCGCGTGCCACTTCCAAGTTGAGATGCTACGCGCAGCTTCCCGCCCAATTCACGTACGCGTTCTTCCATGCCGATGAGGCCAAGGCCTTTACCTTCGAAGGTGGCTCCGTGATTCGTGGCGGACGAGACGTGAAAGCCATGCCCATCGTCGGCTACGATCCCGGAAATACCAGAACTCTCCGCCTTGAGCGAGATGTAGATTTTGTGGCCAGCGGAGTGGCGTGTGGCATTGGTCAGGGCTTCTTGTACAACACGGTATGCGCAAGTGCGGTGCGCGTCAGGCAGAGAATCGACGGCCGGATCGATATCGGCGTGAATCTCCATGGGCGCGGTGCGCGACACCTCCCGAATCAGCCATCCGAGAGCGGAGGACAGACCAAGATCGTCCAGCATGGAGGGGCGAAGCAGCATGGCGATGTTGCGGATGATGCGCAGAGTCTGTTCCACGATTCCACGGGCGTGGGCGATGCGCGTGGAGAGTTCTTCGGGGCTGGCGTCGCGGGAAATACTGGTCAGTTCCATACGAAGGCCAGTGAGCATCTGTCCGGCCTGATCGTGCAATTCCCGGGAAAGAAGGCGACGTTCTTGCTCCTGCGCCATGCGAATCTGGCCGGATAGTCTCCGTAGTTCCAGTTCGGTGGAGGCCGCCTGCCGTTCCAGCGCAATCATGCGAGCTACTGTAGCGGCTGCAATTATCAGGGCCAGGAGGAGAGCGATGCCGGTGGTCCATGCGAGCGAAGCTTCGAATCGTTCGTCGGCGGTGGTGAGGCGCGAACGTTCGGCTGAGAAATTCGAGGTCAAAAGGCGTTCCACCTGGGCGGCCAGTTCCACGATCTCCTGTCTGAGACGAACGCGATCCTGAAGGAACTCCGGTCGGCGTTCCTGTTTTTGAGCGGGCGTCCAGGCGAGGGCGCTCATGGTGTGGTCCCAATAGCCACCGACCTCGGTGCGGAGTTTGTCGAGCGCGAGCCTCTCCTCTCCGCTTGGGCCCGATGCGGCAAGAGTCCGAAAATTTGCGTCCGTGGCCTGGCGGATGTTGTCGAATTGGCTCGAATACTGCGCGGAATGGGAGGGATCGGAATCAAGGAGATAGTCACGTGTCAGAATTCCGGCGAGGAAGACATTCGCCCGGATCGAAGCAAGAGCGTCACCGGCTTCGAGATGAGACTTATGAAGCGCGGAAACTTCCTTTTGGGCACTGCGTGCTCCGAACCAGATTGCCAGGGCGGCTGCTCCAACGACCGCCAGTAAACAGGTAAACGCAAGTGCGAGCAGGATGGAGGTGCGCTTCGGCAGTATGGGCATTACCACCAGTGTTACTCAAATCTGTCCATGCGCGCAGGGGATAGGTACACAGGCAGAACTACCTGTTTTGCGCAGACTGCCTTCGATCAAACTGCAATTCCTGGGTTTGAACCCTGCCTGTCATTTGCGTTACCGTTATTTTCAGGGATTGTCCATCCAGAGCAAAGCGCCTCTTCACTACCTGGGCACCCCTTGTTTCGAGTTCGATCAGCGCGGGCCCGTTGAAGTACATGGAAACTTTGGCCGGGTGGCCGGAGACCTTCACATTGCAATCGTGTCCATCGGTCGCACAGTCGAAATCGGCCACTGTTGCAGCTCCCTCGGTCTGTGTGACATGAAGGCCGTTGGAGGCGATTTGGATGGCCCATCCACCTGTTCCGCCCGATTGTGCCCATGACCCTACGAATCCGGTCAATTCCGGTTGTGTATCCGCCGCTACAGCCCGCGATGACAGCGACGCCAGCGTGGCGAAGGTGGCAAAGGCGTACATGGCTCGTCTCATTTTGGAACCTCCTTTTAGGGGGCCGCGGTAATGTGGGCGCGGCGATTTTTCTGCCAGCATTCTTCGGAATGGTCGGAGCAGACGGGGCGTTCCTTTCCATAGCTGACCACCGTCAACTGTGGCTCCGGTATGCCCATATTGGTAAGGAAATGCTCCGCCGCATGGGCGCGTTTGTCGCCGAGAATCAGATTGTATTCGGCTGAACCGCGTTCGTCGGCGCCTCCCTCGATAAGAAGCTTTTGATTCGGATAGTTGTTCAGGATGGTCTTTACGACCGTAACGTCAGTGCTCAGTGCTTTTTCAGCATCCGAGCGGATATTGGCCCTATCGTAGTCAAAGAGTGCGTCCGAGAGGCGGGAAAGGCTCTGATTCAGGGTCTCTCGTTCCTGTTGCGTCATGGTGGCGGGCCGAGCCGGAGTCGTCTGCCGGGCAGTCTGCGTCGGAGCGGCGGGACGCTGGGGCGTAGCGGCGGGGCGCGTCGCAGGCGTAGTCGCAACTGGTGCGGGAGCCGGGGGGATGGACTTGGAAGCCACAGGAGCTGTTTTGTGGCATGCTGCCGAAAATAAAATTGTGAAAGCGGTCAGAACGAGAAGTTTGCTTGGCATAAACCCTACCTGTCTCTATCAGGCATCTTTTCCGGGCAAAAAACCATCCCGTGAACACACTAGATCGTAAGAAAAGGCCAGGCAGAGAAAGGGCGACTGGAGTTACTGTGTGGATTTGGTCAGGACCAAATCGAGCGGGAGGTCGGCGCGTGAGACGGCGGAGGAGCAGGTGACGCGTTCAGTCTGCCAGAGTTTATTGGCCAGATCCAGGTTGGATTCGGTTGCCTGAACCTGCACGGCTGCTCCGACTGGCCGCTTTAAGGCAGCGTTCACAGCCCTCACGAGATCGGCATGGGAGGCATCTTCGTTCGGCGGCAGGCATTGTGGGTTCTTTTCATTGACGAGTTGCAAAATTCGGATGCTGCGTTTGTAGCGTTCGGCTTCAGTAAGACCGCGCCGAAGAGGATCGAGATCGAGAACCTGGTCGCTGAGCTGGAGTCCGCCAGAAGCTTGTGGGTCTCCGGGTCGCAGGCGAAGGGCTGTGAGATAGCTGGTTCGGGCGGCACTATAGTCGGCTCGCGCGAATTCGGCGTCCCCCAGTTCAGAGTGGAGTGACGCGTCCTGTGGTCGAGAGTGTGCCAGTTCGCGAAGAATTGTGGCAGCGCGGGTTGGGGAACCGGCGGCGAGGTACAGCCTTGCCAGTTTTTGGTGGGCATCGGACGTAGGCGGAATCTCATCCTGCAATGGGAGCAATTCCGAGAGGAGTTCCGCCTTCGCATTGTGCGCGGCAAGAAGATCAGCCAGCTCAAAGCGGGCTTTAACCCGGTTACCCTGGGGATCCTCTGTCCATTGCCCATAGATGGCACGATGGTAATAAGAAGCAGCTTCAGCGGTGCGGTCTTCCCTTGCAAACAGGCGAGCCATGGCCAGGTTTGGTGCACCGGCGGTGGAGTCGGCCCTCAGGAGTCCACCAAGAACATCGAGGGCCTGATCGAAATTCCCGGCGGCCGTTAACGCCTGGCCGAGCGCGAGGGGATAGACCGTGTTGTCGCGCGCGTTAGCAATCGCGGACCGAAAGGCTTCTGCGGCAGCGGCCGGGTTACCGCTTTGAAGGAGGTGGAGACCGTCGCCATAGAAACGGGCGGCTTCCGCCGTGGTCTCACTCTGTTCGGTCTTGGCAAGGACGCCATCGATCATCGCCAGCGCCACGCCGGACAGCGCGACAAAGAGCATAGTGCGGTACAACGACGGACGCAAAAGGGCTTCCCTATCCAATCTGATCGCCCTCCTTCCCGACGTTGTTGCGCAGGGTGAGGCCGTTGAGACCATAGTTAGCCAGTACGTCATCCAAAAGAACGATTCCCAGCAGCTGGCGCATACTGGCGCGGCTGACCACGGGCAGCACTGAAAGTCCTCCGGAACCCATTCGTTCCAGTGCCAGATGGAGGGATTGATCGGGATGGACATGCGGAAGATGCGTTGTATCGGCGGCGAGGGACTCGCCGAACAGGCTGCCAATCGGCATCGATCCTTTGCCGACACGGGCCGCCTCGATGAGTTCTGTCTGGCGGACCATCCCGAGGAACCCATCCGGTGATGCGACGGGCCACGTGTGCATTGAAGTACCGTCCGAATCCGGGCCGCTCACTTGCTGCAGAACGGTGGCAACTTCGGCTTCGGCGGAGAGAATGAGCGAAGGCTGTTTCATCACCTGCAGCACGCTGGCTGTAGTGGACTGATGCCGGGAGTGACTGGGGAGATGAACTCCATCCTGCTGTGCAAGCGCCTCGTAGATCGTGCTTTTTTGAAATCTTTGGGAAATGAAGTATGCGATTGTATTGGAGATCATCAGCGGCACGATAATGGTGTAATCGCGGGTGAGTTCGAAGATCATGATCACGGAGGTAAATGGCGTCCGGATGATGCCAGCGAAGGCCGTACCCATGCCTACCAGCGCATAAGCTCCCGGACCGGCCGTGACGTCAGGGAAGAGTTTGTGAGCGATACCGCCGGTGGCCGCGCCCATCATGGCGCCGATAAAAAGACTGGGGCCGAAAATGCCGCCGGCATTACCTGACGCATAGCAGGTTGCAGTGGCAATGATCTTCAGAACTCCAAGCAGTACAACCATCTTGAGAACGGCGTCTCCGTTGAGCACCTTATCGACATAGTTGTAGCCTACGCCCATTACGTCGGGGAAGAAATAGCCGAGGAGGCCAACCGCAAGACCACCGACGACAGGTTGTAGCCACACGGTGTGCCTGGGAAAACGGAGAAACATCGCCCGCAGATTGAGGAGTAGTTTGACGAAAACGACGGAGCCGAGGCCACCGACGACGCCGAGTACGGCATAGATAGCCAATTCGGAATTGTGCACCAGTCGGTAGGCCGGGACGTGGAACAGAGGATCGTCACCAAGGAAATAGTGCAGGACCATCCAGGCGGCTGCGGAACTCAGGACAGCAGTGCCAAGGACCGTGGCGTGCAAATCTCCCATAATTTCTTCCAGGGTGAATATCACAGCCGCTATAGGGGTGTTGAAAGCGGCAGCGAGGGCGGCGGAACAACCGACCGGGAGGAGGGACTTCACCTGCCTTCCATCGAGACCCGCATTGCGGCCAATGACCGACGCTACGCCTGCGCCGATCTGGACAGACGGACCTTCGCGACCGAGGGCGATGCCACTCGCGAGAGACGTGGAACAGCAGAGCAATTTACCGAGGATGGTCCGCATCGTGATGCGGCCATCGTTGACGAACAGGGCGAATTTGGTTTGAGGAATGCCACTGCCACGCGCAAAAGGAAAATATTTCGCAAGCAAAAAGCCAGTGGAAAGTGAGCCCAGCGTGGGAACCAGAATTCTACGCCAGCCGGCGCCGCCTGCGGGATACATGTGCGCGGCCAAACGCCCCGTAATCAGGATGAAAGCGACAGTTACAAGTCCGACCACGACGCCCACGACGAGACTGAGGACGAGGGTGAGCTGGTTTTCACTGTGGCTGAGTTCTTCCAGCCATGTTTGCAATCTGGATGTGCGAGTTCGCGGGGCAGTCATCTACCGCCAAAAAGGAGAATGTGTCCCATAGGCAGATTATTGCACTTATGGCTGCCGTCTGCTATCGATCGCGGATGAGAACTTTTTCCACATCGCCAGGGCCCTTGATTTCATTGCGCGCTAACGCCATCGCGAGGCTGGCGCTTTTGATGGCGGAAAACTCCCGCTCGAAAAACACCCCGGATACCTGGCCGGGGAGATGCACGATGAACGGAACATGGGGATCGGTCTTCGCGATGAGGCGGGCCGGGTGATCCGAGCTGACGATGATTGCGGTGCGGGAATCGAGGCCCGACTGGTGTAACGCTGCCAGCGTTTCGCGCACGGCGCGATCCACATACCTGAGATCGTCAATATAAAGATCATTGGGATGATCCTTGCGCCCAAACCTTCCTATTGCGGGATTGTAGAAAAAAGGCATGTGCGGAACGTTGAAATGAATGAATGCCAACCCGAGGGAGGGATTTGCCGCATAACGCTTCGCTGTGTCGATGAGGGCTTCGTATTCCGAAAAATGCCGGTCAGCCACGAGTGAGTTGCCGAATGGAGAGAACATGTCGGATTCAAACAACATCCGTATTTCATCCAAACCTGCCTGAAAGGCGAACGGGCTGGCGCTAGACGCCTGATCGTACATTTCATCCCAGTAGCAATCGGTCAGCACGGGAGCGAAGATTCGACAGTAGGGGATAAACCATCCGGCGACGGCAGAGTTCCAGCCCTGGGCGCGAAAACGGGCGAATATGCTGTCTCCTTCGCCGAAGACGACCGGTTCGTCGCTTCCCGCAAACAGCATTCCCCTGGTCGCCGGGCCTTCGATTTTGGAACCGATCATCAGTTTTCCATATAGCAGAGACGGGATCGCTGCGTTGGTGGCCATGCCCCCCACTGGCACGGTGCCTGCGAGGACGGCGAGGGCGTTGTGCGCTGCGAAGGAGTTGACGGCGAACTGAATGAGCGACGATGCGTTCGCCACTCCGTCAGGATTATCGAAGGTGAGACGCTGGTCCCAATCGTCAAAAACAATCCAGATTACGCGGACGGGTGGAGTACCTGATAATCGTGCCGCCAGGGGTGAATCGGC
>CAIKAS010000296.1 GCA_903825445.1 uncultured Acidobacteriia bacterium | reverse complement strand
GGCGGTTCTGTGCTCGAACGACATGACCGCGATCGGCGTGCTGCGCGCGGCCTACATGGAAGGGCTGCATGTGCCCCAGGACCTGTCGGTCGTCGGACTGGACGACATCGACTTCGCCGAGTTCACGCTGCCGCCGCTGACGACAATCCGCTTGTCGCGGTCCGAGTTGGCGCGCGCCGCCTTTGAGGCGCTTCGGCAGCAGGCCGAAGAGACCGAAAGCGGCAAGATTCAGCGGGAGTTTCTGGTCTCGACCAGCCTGGTGGTGCGGGGTTCGACGGGCAAGCCGAAGGCGTGAGACATCCCGCCGGAATTCAGCCTTACGGAGACCGTGTAATATTGAAAAGTCGGACCGTGGCCGGAGATTCTCCAGTTGGCCATTTCACTACTCGCGAAGCAAAGGCGGAGCGAAGCTCATGGACCCAGCGGGAGTTCTGAAGTTCCAGAAGGGATCTGGCAAGCATCCCAACAAGCAGGAGCGAGTGAAGTGAGCATTCCCCGCACCGTTCTGGAGCGTCTCAGCAGAAACCGCGTCCTTAAGCGCAAATTGCCTTCGGAATTCGGTTCCGTTCCGATTCTCGTCTCGCCTGATGCAAGTCTTCGATTTTGGAAGCCACGCGTTGAGTCCGATCTCTTTGACTTTGCCAATGAGTTTATTCATCCGGGCAAAGTCGTTTGGGACGTGGGCGCGAACGTGGGTCTGCTGACCATATCCGCCGCGCAGCGGGCAGGAGCTTCAGGCAGCATCGTGGCCATTGAGGCCGACACCTGGCTGGTCGGATTGCTGCGAAGATCGGCTGCGCTCCAACCGCAGACCTCCGCACCCATCCAGGTGATTCCGACTGCTGCTGCAGAAGCATTATCGGTCGCTTCATTTCATGTTGCAGCCCGGGGCCGGGCTTCGAATTTTCTGAGCGGGGTTTCAGGCTCCAGCCAGACTGGCGGCGTACGCGAGACGGTCAGCGTGGTGACTATTACTCTGGACTGGCTCCTGGAGCAGGGGCAAGCCCCGGATGTCTTGAAGATTGACGTAGAAGGCGGAGAACTCAAGGTCCTTAAGGGTGCGGAGCGGGTGATTGCAGAGGCGCGACCCATTATCCTGTGTGAAGTTCACGAAACCAACTCCAGGGCCGTGACCGAGATATTTTTGCACTATGGGTATAAACTCTACTCCTGGGGAACAACCCCGCGCCCGCAGGTGAACAGGGCGACATTCAACACGCTCGCCATTCCGAAGGGCAAGTAAACGACCGGAATTCGTTGCCACCTATGGAGCGTCGGATTGACAGCTCCGACGCCGGAATCGGCAATGAATATGCGCCCCGAGCCAATCTGATGTTGAAGCCCACGAATGGGCGGGGCAGCTATTACGCGACTAGGAGACCGTCGGGGATAGCGTTTTCAGGCGAGCGAATCGGTATGACGCCGGAGTTGGCGGATTCCTGCTCGCGCAGAGCTTGATGGGGTAGTTGGGCGGTGGTCTGAGCGTGGGGGAGCCGAAGAGGCTTCTCCATCG
>CAIKAS010000295.1 GCA_903825445.1 uncultured Acidobacteriia bacterium | reverse complement strand
TACCACCAGCACTGTCTGACGCCGTTCGGGTGGCGTATCCTGTTTTACAACTTCCGGAGCCGTTTCAGTCATATAGAGTCTACTATCCCTTGAAGTTTCAAGCATATCAAGTGAATCCAAAACTTCAATGGTACTAGTACTGAGGTAATATTGAAAGTAGTATTTATGCATACGTTTGCCTCAGACCAGCTCGCCAACGCCGCTCGTTTTGACCGCCGTACGGTGCTGCAGAGTCTTTGCCGCCTGGCGGCGGGTACTTTAATTGCCTCCTCTCAGGCCTCCGCAGCGACGCGTTTCTGGGATTCCAAGACTGCTGCGCAATGGACCCCAGAGGAAATCGCACTGCTCACCTCAAATTCCCCGTGGGCAAAGAAGGTTGTGGCTCAATACAGGGCTGCGCTCGAGGATCTACAGCCCCGTCGCGAAGGCCAACCCACCCAAGGCCGTGGCGAAGCGACTGTCGGCGAATGCGGGTTGGTGCCGTGCGGCAACATCATGCCTGGAACCGTTATTGTGATTTGGGAAAGTGCGCAACCCATGCGTGAAGCCCTCCGGTCGCCGATCGCGCCCGAATTCAATGGGCGTTACGTGCTCAGCGTTCGCGGGCTGGAAAGCGAACTGACGACCGAACGCCTGAAGCAGGGTTCCGATCTCTCTGCGAAGGGCAAACCGCCTGTCCTCCCCGGCGTCGTCGGTCGCCGCAACAATACGCTGCTGTTCGGATTCTCTCGCGAACTTCTCAACCTGCAGGCTTCAGACAGAGATGTGGAGTTCACAGTTCGCACAGGCCCCAGCTTCAATGCCACATTGCTCCGCGCGACCTTCAACCCGAAGGAAATGATGTATCGTGGCGTCCTGGCACTGTAATTTGATGTAATTCGGCCCCGATCTTACAATCCGTTACCGCATGAGTTCCCAAATTTCGCCACCATGGGTTTACGGAGACTCTGTGCGCAAATTCCTCTCATTTACACTTTTCTCACTGCTTTTCGTTTCGCTCGCTTCCGCGGCGCAACCCGTAACCGAATTGGTGGACGGTACGTGGACTGCATCCTTCGATTCCTTCAGCGGTTCGCAGAAGTACACCTGGGAACTGGCGACAGACGGCGAGAAACTCACTGGCAAGGTTATTAACGAGAACGGTGAACAGCAGATTCGGGAAGGTTTCATCAAGGGCAACAAGGTTTCGTGGACCGAAGTGGTCACCATGGATGGAAACCGCACCCGGATGAAGTATGAAGGAACCTTCAAGGGAGACAAACTGAAACTGACTCGCACTCCATTGGACCAATCGGCCCAGGGAGGGCCTGGGGGATTCGGCGGGCCAAGCGGATTTGGAGGCCCTGACTTCGGCGGTGGCGGCGATTCGGCGACGGCGAAGCGTTCGAAATAGCACAGAGAGAGGCTGTTGCGATATGATCGCCTCTGCTTCTCATGCGCTGCCTGGCGATCTTACTCAACTTCCTGTTCGTGGTAACTGCCTCGGCTCAGACGGCAACAGGCTCGGCCACTGTCGCAGGCTCTGTAATCGATGCGCGTGGCGGGGAAGCCCTCGCCGACGTTGCTGTTCAGCTCCTGATTAGCGGAGCAAAGCCCGGGAACTCAAATGGTCCGCGAACCGTTTCCGACTCTGCCGGACATTTCTTTCTGGACGGTCTGGGCCCCGGCGAATACGTCTTAAGCGTCTCAACAGTTGGCTACCACGTCGTGAAACAGGGTTTCAGCCTGGCAGACGGTGAAGCAAGAGAATTCGAAGTTGTTCTTAGTCCCGACAATCTGGCCCGCACCGATACAGTCGATGTCACGGCCGGCCCATTCGAACCCACCCGGGATGACAGCCCATCCACGCTGGTTCTCTCCGGCACCGATGTTGCGAATCTTGCCAGCGTGCTCGCCGACGACCCTCTGCGCGCCGTCCAGAGCCTGCCGGGCGTCACTTCTAACAACGATTTCGATGCCCGATTCTCAGTGCGCGGCGCCGATTACAGCCGTGTCGGCCTTTATCTCGACGACATCCTCCTGCATCAGCCGTTTCACATGCTTCCTGGCCAGAATGTGACAGGCTCCGCCTCCGCGTTCAATGGCGATATGGTCGAAGAGCTGGAACTGCATGAAGGCGCCTTTCCGGCCCGCTTCGGTGACCGCACGGCCGGAATTTTGGATGTCCATACGCGCGACGGGAGCAATACCGGTACCTCGTTTCGTGTCGAAGCCAGCATGTCCAACGCCGGCATCGTGGCCGAGGGACCATTCGGAAAAAAGAAGAAGCGCGGATCGTGGCTGGTAGCGAGTCGCTTTGGTTATCTGCAATACCTGATCTCGCGTATTGTCGCTGGCGGCAGTACGCTCGCCTTCGGGCTGAAGGACGTGCAGGGGCGCTTCTCGTATGACCTGAGTCCGAAGAACAAAATCACCCTTTACCTGCTCCAAAGCTATTCCAACATCAACGTCGTCGGAACTTCCAGCAATTCCGGCCTCAACAGCCTTCGCACCGGCGGCTATGACTTCACTCTCGCGAACTTCGGCTGGCACTTTACCCCCACGCCGAAATTCGTGCTCAACAGTCACGCCGCCTGGATGCGGGAAAAATTCAACAACTACGATCCGGTTTCCCTGCCGCTCGAAGGCGGTTATTACGGCGAGTGGGTTTCTACAACCAACGCGTCATGGACGTGGGGCGCGTCCGGCAACACTGGTGGGCAGAACTCCGGCGCCAGCCCGCTTGATCTGGGCATTTCCCTCCGCCGGGGACGCGATTCGGGTTTCTCGACGCAATACACGACCGCTACGTCCCCCCGCCTTCTCGATCAGTCCGACGGCACCGCACTCGAGGCTGCCGGCTATGTTCAGCAAGCGTGGAACGCATGGCGTGGCCGAATTCATGTGAATGCCGGTATCCACTTCGATCGCGATTCGCTGGACGGGATTTCCACGGCGCTGCCCGCCGCCTCCGCATCCATCGCGATCACTGCCTCCACCCGCATCCAACTCGGTTGGGGCCAATACGCTCAGCATCAGGATCTGGCTTTGCTCACTTCTATCGCGGGTGGCAGCCGTCTGCTTCCGCTGCGCTCAAACCATGCTTTGGGAGCCGTGGAGCAGCGACTCAACGCCCGCACGCGTTTTCGCGCTGAGTTTTACAACCGGGCCGATCGCGACATTGCCGACCGGCCGCTGTTTTACCCGCGGATGATTGCAGGGAAGGTCTTTGTCCCGCCACTTGTACCGCTTTGGGAGAATTCCGTTCGTGGCTACGCGAGGGGTGTGGAGACGTTTCTGCAGCGAAGCAGCGCGAATGGCTTCACCGGCTGGGTTTCCTGGGGCTGGGGACGCACGGGCATGCGTGACGGGATCACCGGTTCCCGCTTTCCTTCCGATTACGACCAGCGCAACAGCATTTCAATCTATATTGGCTACCGGTTGCGGCCCAGCGTTAACATCAGCATCCACTCCAGCTATGGCAGCGGTTTCCCCATTCCCGGCTATCTCACGCTGACCAATGGCGTCTATTATCTGGCGGTCGCCCGCAATCAGCTTCGCATGAAGGATTACGAACGGACGGACCTCCGCATCAATAAATCCTGGACGCGCGATAAATGGAAGGTCGCTCTTTACGGCGAACTGGTGAACCTGACAGATCGGACCAATTACGTGTTCGACACGGTGAACAGCTACAACACGAAGACCGGTCAAACATCGGTATCGCTCGACAGCATGCTGCCGATCATTCCCTCGGTCGGTCTGCTGCTCGAACGGTAACAGCAGCTAAACTGGGGTCTGCCGGCGCTTTCGTGCCACATATGGAACAGTTTTCTCTCAGCTTCCTGCCCGAACGCCGCATTCTCTCTCTCCGCGAATTGAGCGACGGCATCCGCAACGCGCTGGAATCCCAGTTCACCAACATCTGGGTTTCAGGCGAAATCTCCGGTGCGAAGCTGGCCCCCAGTGGCCACTGCTACTTCACCTTGAAGGACTCCGACGCACAGATCAAATGTGTCTGCTGGAAGCTCTCTTACATGCGGCTGAAATTTAAGCCGAAAGACGGGATTCAGGTGCTGGTGCGCGGGCGCGTCGATATTTACGAACTTCGCAGCGAATACCAGTTCGTGGTGGAGAGCATCGAGCCCCAGGGCCACGGCGCGCTTCAGCTCGCTTTCGAACAACTCCGGGCGCGCCTCCGCGAGGAAGGCCTGTTCGAGGACGCCCGCAAGCGTCCACTACCCCGTTTCCCACATCGCATTGGGATCGTTACCTCACCGAAGGGTGCTGTCATCCGGGATTTTATCGAGATCCTGTCCCGGCGATTTCCCGGTCTCCACATCCGGCTGTTCCCGGCGCAGGTGCAGGGTGCGACCGCCGTGGATGAAGTTTGCCGCGGCATCCGGTATTTCGGTAGCGACGGCTGGGCGCAGGTTATCGTCGTGGCCCGGGGCGGCGGTTCCCTCGAAGACCTGTGGACCTTCAACGAGGAGGCGGTGGCCCGTGCGATCGCGGCCAGCCCGGTCCCTGTCGTCTCGGCCATTGGTCATGAGAGCGACGTGACGATTGCCGATTTTGTTGCCGACCTTCGTGCTCCCACGCCCTCGGCGGCGGCTGCCATGATCGTCTGCGAACGCAAGGAGGTGCTGGACAGGCTCAGCAACAGGGAATCCCGCCTGGCCGAGCTAATGCGTTACAAATTTGCCCTGCTGCACCGTCGCCTTCATGAACAGGCGGCAGGGCGCGCCGCCTCGGTTCTTCATCGTGGACTGGCCCGCCGCATGCAGCGCGTCGACGACGGAACCGCGCGTCTGCATGCGGCGTTGCGTGGCCAGATAACCGGGTGGGACAGGCGTCGCCATCAACTGGAAGACCGGTTGCGGCTCTTCGATCCACGCCCGCGCCTCGCCCGCAACCGGGACCGCCTGAGTGCGCTCTCATTCCGCGCTACCGAGCTCATTCGCAGCGGTGTAGCTCGTTCGCGGCGGCGCGCGGAGCACGCGGCGGTCAAGCTGATTCAGCTAAATCCACGTCTGGTGCTGACCCGCGGCTACGCCATCGTACTCAACGAAAGCGGAAGCGTCGTGCGTAATGCCGGTTCGGCGCCAACCGGCTCGGATCTGAAGTTGCTGTTTGCGGAAGATGCGGTGAAGGCGAAAGTCACCGAGTCGCCCGCCGAGTAAGGTCGCGTGGTAATCTCGCGATCAGTGGCTCCTCCTGCAGGGACATTTTTGGCTAAAGTTCGCGGCGGCGCCATCCAGTTCCCGCCGCCACTGAAGGCTTACTGCGAGGCGGAGGGCTGGGATCTCTTCCGGGTGGTTCCCGGGGATCCGGACCACCTGATTCTGGAACCCGTCCTGCCTTCGCAGTCGGACGAAGCTGAACCGGATCTGATCGATGGCTTCTGTTCCAGCCTTTCAACCGACGGGCGCCTCTGGATTCCCGTCAAGCTGCGTGAAGCGGTCTCACTTCTGGAGCAGGATGTGATGGTGCGGGTGGAAAACGGCGCCATCGGGGTCTATCTGCGCAAGGTGTTTGATACCCTCGGCTTCCGCCCATAAAAACGGACCGGCCCCGAAAGACCGGTCCGCCTGTAGTTCCATCCCCATCCTCTTACTTCGCGGCGGCAGCAGCCGGAGCAGTGCTCACGCTCGCCTTCTTGGCGGTCGATTTCGCGGCCTTCTTCGCCGCCTTCTTCGTGCCTTTCTTCGCCGTGCTCTTAGTCGCGGAAGCCGTGCTGGTGGTTGCCGAAGATGTCGCGGGCTTTGCTGCCGGAGCTGGCGTGGTCTGCGCGCCGAAGGAGATGCCTGCCATTGCCAATGCCATGGTGAGGCTGATGATTGTTGAAGTCGTCTTAGTCATTTTCGTGTCCGTCCTTTTTCTGGAAGCGTTGTATTGTTCGCTTCTGACCATATAGACGATTGCGATTATGAACCGGCCGTGAACGACCCGTTAATTCGGCTTCATCCGCGTTACTGCGTTACGATGACATTCGGTGCCAGTTCAAGTTTCCCGCATCACGGCTACGTTTGCAGCTTTGCTTCTTACCACAAGCTGCGTTCGGTACCAGGCGCATCCTTTGGACCCGCCGCACTCCGAACAGCAGTTCCGGGCACGCTCGCTTTCAGACGCAGGCCTCGCGCAGTTCCTGAAACGTCAGGATTGGCCGCCGTCGAAACTGCAGCTTCGGGATCTCTATGCAGTAGCTTTGTATTTCAGCCCGGACCTTGACGTGGCGCGCGCCCATCTGCGAACGGCGCAGGCTGCCATTGTTACGGCTTCTACGCGGCCCAACCCTTCGCTCGCGATTGGCGGCGGCTATACAAATGCTCCTGAATCGCCGGTTGTGTTCTACTTCACGCCGTCCATGATTCTCGAAACCGGGGGCAAGCGCGTGCTGCGAACCTTGGCCGCCGCCAAACTGGCGGAAGCGGCCCGAGTGGAAGTGGACGCTACAGAATGGCGAGTGTTCAGCCGCATTCGCGCAGCATGGATAAACTATGCGATGGCGCTGCGCTCTGTCGATGTCTTGAACGATGAGATCGCGGCGCGCAACGAGGCAATCGCCATCCTCAACAAGCGTCTTGCAGTGGGTGAGATCGGCCGACCTGAAGTGGAGACGGCGCGGGCGGGCCTGATCGCAGTACAAGTGGAAGCGCGTGCCGCTGCGACCGCGGTGGGCGAGGCTGAGGCAAACCTCGCGGCAGCTACGGGACTTCCGGCGTTGCCTGCGGTGGATACCGCGACGCTTCCAGAAACGCTGGCCGATCTTCCGATGGCCGGGGTGCAGACGGCCGGTCTGTTGCATCGCGCCGATGTTCGGCGCAGCCTCCTCGAATACGCCGCGGAGGAAGCCGCGCTGCAACTTGAAATTGCGAAACAGCGGCCGGACATACAGCTCAGCCCCGGTTACAACTTCGACGAGGGCCACCACAAAATCACCTTCGGTCCCGGCTTTGAGATCCCGGTGTTCAATCGCAACAAGGGGCCGATTGCGGAAGCAGAAGCTCGGCGATTGGAGGCGGAGGCACGTTTTAACGCACTGCAGGCCGAGGCCATCGGTGAGATGGAAGCAGCGCTCGCCAGGTACAAAGGCGCCCGGACTGAGTTAAACGACGCGGACCGCACGCTCGCCGCGATCGGCAAGTCGCGGTTGGCGGCGATGCAGCGCGCTGTCGATGCGGGAGAAGAAGACCGACTGTCGCTGGCCAATTTGAAAGTCGAGAATGCTGTTGCGGCTCGTGCGCGACTGGAGGCCGAGCGGCGACTGCAGGGTGCCTTCGGCGCTCTCGACGACGCCGTGCAGCAACCGCTGGAGCCGGGCACGCCGCTGCCAGACGTCATGTCTAAAGTTCCAGCCCCAACCACCACTCCGGAGACGAAGAAATGAAGAAACGAATCCTCGCCTGGACCCTGACTATCGGAATTCTCGCTGCCGCCGCGGGCCTGCTGATTTGGTCCTACGCCAGTCATCACGAGGAACTCACGTCCGAGGCCTCAGCCGATGCAGCCATCAAGAATCCAGCCAAAGTGGACAGCGAAGGCGGAGGCCCCGTCGTGACACTGGACGACGAAGTACAGGAACGGATGGGGGTGGAGGCCGTGGTGGTTGCCGCGATGACGCGACGACGGCAGATCATGGCATATGGAGCACTGGAAGAGGATACTGCGGGAGCCTTCATTGTTCGTGCGCCTCTCGCTGGCACACTTGAGGGTTCAGCTGGCGGCGCATGGCCCGCCGTGGGAGTCACCGTTGCCGACAATGCGCGTCCGGGTCTGATAGAACCTCGTCTTGCCCCTTCAGACCGAGTCAATCTCAATGATCGTCTGGTCTCCGCTCGTGCTGACGGCGAAGCCGCGCGGGCTGCTCTGACCGCAGCGCAAAGCGCGCTTACCCGCACACGCGCGCTCAATGCCGACGATAAGAATGTTTCCGATCGCGCTGTGCAGGAAGCGGAGGCCCGAGTTGCCACTGAACAGGCACACATGAACGGTGCGCAGCAGAGCATCCAGTTATTGCAGGCGGCACTCGCATCCAGCCGGGATGCCTCCGTACCCCTCGTGGTGACGCGCGGTGGCACAGTTGTCGAGGTGTTGGCGCACCCGGGAGAATCGGTGGAATCCGGCGAGCCGCTGTTCCGTGTGGCTCGGTTCGATCAGTTGCTGGCGCGGGTGGACGTGCCAGCCGGAGAAACCGTCGCGCCGGATCTGACTTCGGCAAGCATCGTGCCGCTCGGTAACGATGCTAAACCTCTTGTCGGTGAACGCGCGGGTTTCGCGGCGAGCGTTGACCCGAAGTCGCAGGGACAGCCGTTTGTTTTCCGTGTGGCGAATGCGACGGGCGCGCTCCGTCCCGGACTCTCAGTGACAGCGTATCTGGAAACGCCCGGGCCAGCCCGGACAGGAGCGGTGGTGCCACGTTCGGCCGTTCTGTGGCAGGGTGGAAAATCGTGGGTCTATGTCCAGACGGAGAAAGAGAAGTTCGCTCGGCGGGAAGTGGCGCTGGAAGACCCGGCGTCTGACGGATGGTTCACGCGTTCGCTGAAACCGGGCGACAAGGTAGTCACGCGTGGCGCACAGATGCTGCTTTCCGAGGAATTCAAATCTCAAATCCGCGTTGAGGACGACGACAATTGATCCGGGCTCTCATCGACTTTTCGATCCGTTTCCGGGGTGTCATCATCGCCCTGGCCTGCGTGCTGACCGCGTACGGAATCTACGTTGTTAAGAACGCCAAGTACGATGTTTATCCGGAATTCGCTCCTCCGGAAGTTGTGGTGCAGACCGAAGCGCCTGGCCTTTCGCCTGAGCAAGTGGAAGCGTTGGTCACTCAACCCATTGAGAATACGTTGAACGGCGTCGCCAGCATCGAATCGCTTCGATCGGAATCTACGCAAGGCCTTTCGGTAATCACCGCGATCTTCGAGGAACATACCGATGTCTATCGAGCGCGGCAGGTAGTCGCAGAACGCCTGACCGAGGTTTCCGGCGCACTGCCGCAAGGTGTGCGCGAACCTGTCATGGCGCCGCTCACGTCGGCGGCCAGCATGGTGCTTGCCATTGGCCTTACCTCGGACACGAAGTCGCTGATGGACATTCGCACCTTTGCCGACTGGACCCTGCGTCCGCGCCTGCTCGGAGTCCCCGGCGTGGCGAAGGCAGTTATCTTCGGGGGCGAGATCCGGCAATTGCAGATCCAGGTGCTGCCTGATCGTCTCGCCGCCTTCGATCTCACGATCAACAGCGTGCTGGATGCTGCCCGCGCGTCAACCGGGGTGCGTGGTGCCGGATTCGTGGAAAATGATTCCCAGCGAATTGTGCTGGAGACTCAGGGTCAGGCACAGACTGCCGCTGATTTGGGCGAGGCGGAAGTATCGCATCACAATGGCGTCACTGTCCGATTGAAAGACGTAGCGCGTGTGGAAGACGCACCCGCTCCGGCGATCGGCGCAGCGGCTATCAACGGCAAAACCGGCGTGATGATCATGGTTTCGAGCCAGTATCTTGCCAACACGCTCGAAGTTACCAGTGAACTGGATAAAGCTCTGGCGGAGATTAAGCCCGCGGTTGCCGCTGAAGGCATCACCCTGGACGATCATATTTTCCGGCCAGCGAACTTCATTACCACGTCCGTCCACAACATCAACCAATCGCTGATGCTGGGAGCGGTGTTGGTGGCCGTGGTTCTTTTCATCTTTCTCTACAACATCCGCACCGCGCTGATATCGCTGACTGCCATTCCACTTTCCCTGCTAATTGCGGTGGCAGTACTCAACTATATGGGCATTTCGCTGAACACGCTGACGCTCGGTGGGCTCGCCATCGCCATCGGCGAAGTAGTGGACGACGCCATCATCGACGTCGAAAACATCTTCCGGCGCATGCGGGAAAACAAGCTGTTACCTAACCCGCTGCCAGTGCATCGGGTGGTGCTGGATGCGTCGCTGGAGGTTCGCGGCGCTGTGGTTTATGCCACTTTCGTTGTGGCAATGGTCTTCCTGCCGGTTCGCAGCATGAGTGGCGTGCAGGGAAGGTTGTTCGGTCCATTGGCCGTGGCGTACATTCTGGCGATCATGGCCTCGCTGGTGGTCGCGCTCACCGTCACACCAGCCCTTTCTGCACTCCTGCTGCCGAAGGCTGCCGAGCAGAAAGAACCCCGACTTATCACCTGGATGAAGCGCCATTACGCGGTGTTGATGCACAGTTTGATGTTGCGCCCTGTCCCGGTGATTAGTGGCGCGGCGTTTCTTTGCATCGCTGCCGCCGCGGCGTTGCCGTTCTTTGGGAGCGAGTTTCTGCCGGACCTGAAAGAAGGCCATTTTATTGTCCATATGTCGGCAGTGCCGGGAACTTCGGTGAACGAGACACTCCGCCTGGCTCGCGCATTGACTGCCGAGTTTAAGAAACTGCCGTTTGTGGCATCGACCATGGACCAGATCGGCAGAGGAGAACAGGCCGACGACACATGGGGTGTGAACTACGACGAAGTACATGTTGAACTCAAGCCACTGGAAGGCAACGAAGCAGAGGCCGCCGAGACAAAACTCCGCGCCTCATTGAGCAAATTCCCCGGTGTCTACTTTGCGATCCGACGATTCCTCGCCGAGAGAATCGAGGAGACCATATCGGGGTCCACTGCCGACGTAGCTGTCAAGATTTATGGCGACGATCTTGATGTTCTGGATGCCAAAGCCAAGGAGGTCGCCAAGGTGCTGCAGGCGGTAAAGGGTGCGGCCGACGTGCAACAGGATTCTCCACCGGGTTCACCGCGTATGGTGGTCAGGCTGAAGCCCGAACGTTTGCGGCAGTTTGGTTTCCGGCCGGTGGACGTGATGGAAGCGGTTGGGACGGCTTATCAGGGAACCACCGTCGCGCAGACCTACGAAGGCAGCCGCGTTTTCGACGTTGCTGTGATATTAGACGCACGCGTGCGCCAGGACCCGGCCTCTGTCAGTGCGCTGTTGCTCTCCAACAGTGACGGGTTGCGTGTGCCGTTACGTCAGTTGGCCGATGTCTACGAAGATGCCGGTCGCGCCATCGTTTATCACGAAGGGGCACGCCGACGCCAGACGGTGACGTGCGACGTGCGTGGTCGTGACCTGGAATCTTTCGTCGCAGACGCGCGGCAACAGGTACTGGCCAGAGTGATGTTTCCCGCAGGGACGTACGCTGTATTCGGTGGGGCTTCCGACGCGCTGGAACAGGCGCGGCACGATATCCTGCTCTTCTCGTTAATCGCTGCCGCGGGCATTCTATTGCTGCTGGCCGTGGTCTTCCGTCAGTTCCGGCATTTGATGCTGGTGCTGGCGAATCTGCCGTTCGCCCTGGTGGGCGGTGTGCTTGCGGTGTTTGCCACAGGCGGATTATTGACAGTGGGCGCAATGGTCGGCTTCGTGACTCTCTTCGGGATCACCATGCGCAACTCGATGATGATGGTATCTCACTACGAACACCTGGTGAATACGGAAGGCATGGCGTGGGGTGTGGCAACGGCGATTCGCGGTGCGTCCGAGCGGTTGGTGCCGGTATTGATGACGGCGATTGTGACGGCACTTGGATTGCTTCCGCTGGCACTTGGCAGCGGGGAGCCAGGCAGGGAAATCGAGGGTCCGATGGCGGTGGTGATCCTCGGCGGTTTGGTGACCTCGACGGCGCTGAACCTGCTGGTGCTGCCCACTCTATCGCTTAAGTTCGGGCGTTTCGTGGCCCCTATGCCCGATGCCATAGATGGCTGAGCCGTCAGGAACCAGCCCGGTCGCGTTACATTCAAATCATGTTGCGCACCTTGGTCACCGTTGCCGCCCTGCTGGCTGTTCCCGCTTTCGCGCAGGACGATCTGCCCGACGGTCCAGGCAAAGCGCTCACCGCCCGTACCTGCACCGGGTGCCATGGCTCGGAGATGTTTTCCAGCGCACGCAAAAGCGGCGACGACTGGGATCGAACTATTGCAACCATGACGGACAAAGGTCTCTCGATCAGCGACACTGACTACGGGACCGTCCTCGACTACCTGACCAAGTACCTCGGGACGGCGAAACCGAAGCCGGATCCCTTGCCAGAAGTGCATGTGCCGACAAGTTCGGCCGCAACGCCGCAGCAAATGGCGCGGGAAATTCTCAAGCAACTCATCGAAATCAACACGACGAATCCCGAGGGCGATAACACCAAAGCGGCCGAGGCGATCGCCGCCCGGTTCCGCGATGCCGGGTATCCTGCCGCCGACGTGCAGGTACTGGCCCCCATCGCCCGCAAAGGCAACGTGGTGATCCGTTTGCGCGGCACAGGTGGAGCTAATGCTCCGAAGCCCATCCTCTTCATCGGGCATCTGGACGTAGTAGAAGCTAAGCCTACGGACTGGTCAGTAGATCCGTTTTCCCTGCTCGAAAAGGATGGCTACTTCTACGGCCGCGGCACTCTCGATATGAAGGGCGACGACGCCACGATGATAACGACGTTCCTTCGCCTGAAGCGCGAGGGCTATGCAGGGCGGCGGGACCTGATCCTCGCGCTGACTGCCGATGAAGAAAACGGCCCCGCCAACGGTATTCAGTTCCTGATAAAAGACCACCGCGACCTGATCGACGCGGAGTTTTGCATCAATCCCGATTCAGGCGGCGGCGATATCAAGAACGGTAAGCATCTGTTCATGACCATGGAAGCCGCCGAAAAGGTTTACGCGAGCTTCAGGCTGGAAGTTACGAACGCCGGCGGCCATAGTTCGCGACCCTCTAAGGACAACGCTATTTATCATTTGGCGGATGGTCTCTCACGCCTGGCGAAGTTCGATTTCCCGGTGCATCTGTTCGACGTGACGCATTCGCAACTGGAGCGTTCAGCGCCCTTCTATGAGGGACAACTGGGCGCGGACATGAAGGCTCTCGGGGCGAATCCGAACGATGTTGGAGCACTGGCGAGGTTTTCGGCTCAGCCGCAGTACAACGCGTTGATCCGGACCACATGCATTCCTACGCTGCTTTCGGGCGGCCATGCCGAAAATGCTTTGCCGCAGCTCGCGGTTGCTACTGTCAATTGCCGGGTTCTACCGGTTGACGATGTTGCCGAAGTGGAGCGTACCCTCAACAAGGTGGTCGCCGATCCACAAATAAAAATCACTCCTGTAAAAGCAGCCACCACGACGCCGTACACTCCCATTGACCCGAAGGTACTGAGTGTCGTGTCGGCCGCAACGACGAAACACTGGCCGGGCCTGCCGGTCATTCCAAAGCTCATGCTGGGCGCTAGTGACGGTATCTATCTGGTGCACGCGGGGATTCCGACCTATGGCGTCAGCGGAATCTTTAGCGACGAAGATGACAACCGCGCACATGGCCGCGACGAGCGAATTCTGGCGAAATCATTCGACGAGGCGGTGGATTTCATGTACGACGTGGTGACCGGGCTGGCGAAGAATTAGCCGAGTGAAATGCTCATGTTATGATCGAAGAGTTCGGTTAGCGCGGGGACGTAGTTCAGTTGGTTAGAACGCCGGCCTGTCACGTCGGAGGTCGCGGGTTCGAGCCCCGTCGTCCCCGCCATTCCGTTCCCTCTCTTTTCAATAACTTCCAGTTTTTTCAGGGTGTCTGCGCTAGACTTTGCTAGACTCCCGTTCCACTGCCGTTTGTTTTCCCCGATTACGGTAGCCATCGCGTCGGTAAAAATATAGTTGACAACTCATCTTTGGCGACTGAATTGTCTACCTGGCCAAGGAGAGTACGGCAGCGCAGGCGAGTCCGATACTGAGAAACGCGGCACCGACATAGAATAGCGGCGTTTTGCCTTCGGTCTTATAGCGCCGCCAAAGACCGAAGGTGCCAATCGCGATCAAGAACCAGAACGGCCAATTGTGGCTCATCTGTTGGCCTTCGCCCGCTTCTTTGCGCTCGCCCGCTTCAGTCGCGCCTCTTTCTTCAGCAGTTCATCTTTGGATACAGTCAGGACCATACGAAGGGCATTGTGAAGTGAACCCCTGGAGTGAGACACGAAGTTAAGGGGGTTAAAGCCGTTCGCTGCAAAAGCATTGACCGGCAGGGTTGATGTAATCCACTCTG
>CAIKAS010000294.1 GCA_903825445.1 uncultured Acidobacteriia bacterium | reverse complement strand
GCAATGGCCAGTTGTGGTCCGAGATGCGAGGGTTTCGTTGGTGCTGCTCTGCTTGGCGACGGCGATGCGCGGGTTCGGGCAGACAACCGCCACGGTTGCGCAACCAGATTCGGACGCGTACGTCATTGCGGGATCGGGAAACCTCACGGTGGACGACCCCGTGGCGGTTAGCTATCTGAATTTCTTTGGTCAGGTGCAGAACCGTTCAACATCGACGCTGACGCCGGAAGCGAAAGTGTTTCTTCGGCTGAGCGATGAGGAGTTTCGCAAGTTGCAGAACGTCACGCTGGATCTGGCAACACAGAGCCGGTGGTTCGCGAAAGAGATGGCTTCACTGGTGTTCGAATCCCGCATGCAGATTGTGGAATCGGATGCGGTCTCACCGGCAATGCCCGGGAAGATGCGCAATTTGAACGAGCGTTGGCAAAAGGCAGTACTCGAACACGCGCAGCAATTGAAAGCGGCAATTGGCGAGGACCGTTTTCGGGTGGTGGACGATTTCGTTCGTTCGGACAAGCCTTTGTTTGAAACTGGCTGGAAACCCCTGGTTAAGCTGGCCGGGGCGCCGGCGAAGTAACGCCAGCCTTTGAGAACCTGAACTTTCCGGCGGCGGGATTCGTATCGGCTTTTATGTTCCGCCCACTGGTTGTAGCCCTGATTTCCGTCTCGGGATGCCTCGCGCAGTCGCCAGCCTTTGAAGTGGTCTCGATCAGGCCGCACGCGTTCGTATCGGATCCGGGTTCCGAGAATTCGGAGACGAAGGTTCTGCCTGGCGGACGATTCACCGGGAGCAATATGGGGATCCGAAAGCTGATCCGCAACGCCTTCGCGATTGAAGACAAGCGAATAGCCGGCGTACCCGGGTGGGTGGATTCCGAGAGTTATGACATCAATGCAAAGACTGTGGGCGGATTCGAAATTGACCGGAGCAACATCCAGGCGTTGATGCTGTGGCTGCTGGAGAACCGCTTTCGGATGAAGTTTCACCGGGAGACGAAAGAAGAAGCCGTGTTCTCACTGGAGGCGGCGAAGGATGGGCTTAGGATCACTCCGCACACGGGCGCGGGCGAACCTTCGATGAGCAGTAATGGCGGTTCAGGAATGGTGACCTTGAAGGCGACGCGGTTATCCCTGGCGGATTTCGCGGCGACGCTCGCCCGGCAGGTTGGCCGCCCGGTTTTGGACAGGACCGGAGTGAGGGGAGAATTCGACTTCAATCTCCAGTGGTCGCCGGAGCAGGCGCCGGATTCTGGCAGCCCCTCCATATTTACGGCGCTGCAGCCGCTTGGGCTTCGGCTGATTTCGACGAAGGGGCCAGTGGAGATTGTTGTGATCGATTACGTGGAGAAGCCGTCGGACAACTGAGGCGTGTGAAATGAGAAAGGCGAGTCGTCAATAACGACCGCGAAGGCGATCCATTTGCCTGCGGTCACGCTTGGAAGGCTTGCTCTCCTGTAATCCTTCCGTTGCAAGCATTGCCTTGCGTTCGGCGGCCAGGCGGAGACGAAGTTCCTTACTCGCAGCGGTTTCCTGATAGAGAGTAAGGGCAACGGCTGCGGGGCCGCGCATGTCGCTCACGGCGAGCACTTCCACGTGAAAATCGCCGCTTTCGTTTTTGATCCGCAACTTGTCGCCGGCGCGGACTTCGCGGGAGGCTTTCGCCTGAATTCCTGCGGATTCGACTCTGCCAAGTTCACAGGCGTGCGCCGCGAGGGAACGGGTTTTGAAGAATCGCGCGGCCCAGAGCCACTTGTCGATTCGTATGCCTGCCGGGCGGGTTCCGGATGGGCGTACTTCAGTCATGTTTTTATTGTCGTACCAGGAAGATCGGTACTGAGGAGAGATGCAGGAGGCTGAAAAAAACGGGGACGGAAGAGCGATAAAACGAAACCGCCCGATCAATGTAAGCCGCCATCTATGTGCGTTCTGATTAGCGCACAGTACCCTGCTACTTGTACTGAAGATTCCGGTGGCTTCGACTAATCGGTGAACAACTGCGGACTCGCTTACGCCGTCCCGCCCCGTGTCTGTGCAGGCGGTTCTATGTGTACCTCCCGATTCGAGATTTAAGCCATCCCTATGACGGCTACTCGCGATCGTTTGTACTTTGGTGACTTGAGTGTGCGCTTGTTTCAAATCGAAGTCAACGATTATTTTCGGAGGTGCTGAGCCACGCGGGCACCAAGCTAACAATACACCCGGACATGATCAGGCCACACGCCAAGGCGCAAATACTCAGGGTCTTTTATGAACAGAGCTTTGAGTGGACGCAGTTCGGTCCGAGTTGCGGAATCGAGGACTTAACGAGATTAGATCTCGTGGGGGATGTGGTCCAGCGAGTGCCGAGAATCGCGAACATTCTCATGACGAGCGGGATTGCAGATCTCACGAAACAGATAAGAGACGACGGCCACGGTGGCGAACTTCCACGCTAGCGGAAAACTGGTGTGCTCGTAGGGAGCAACGAACTTCGTGTTTCCCAACAAAACGGAACCCACACTCAGCACCGTGGTTGCCACGGCGACCCAGTAGAAAACCGAGGAAAACCGTTCGCGATTTGTAGTCGTCATAATGGCCTCACAACTTTACTGCCGCTGACTAAATCTTACATAAGTTTTTCATCCAATGCAAATTGAATTAATCTGATAATTCTATTTCGCATATTTTCGTCTTTTGATCGCCATTCAGATGGCGAAATATAGCGCCAAATGGCGCAAATTGCTATTAAGCAGGTAGTCGTACGATTATCTTGCCTGTGGAGGGCTGGCGATCAGGCACGGAACTCGTAGCCGAGGCTGGTGAGTCCGGCGACGATACGGTCGTAGAGTGCTGTGGTCTCAGGTGAAGAAAGCGTCCGGTCGGGCGCGCCGGCAACGATGCGGAAGGTCACGCTTTTCCGACCATCGGGCAGGGGTGAACCCTGGAACTCGCGGACGTATTCGATAGCTTCCACCAGTTCACCGGAGAACTGACGGATGTGGAGTTCCAGGTCCGAGGCCAGATCTCTGGCACCAGCGATCACGGAAAGGTCAAAGGCGCTAGTAGGGAAGCGGCGGACTGGCTGGTATTTCGCACGCCCGGGTCTCAGCTCCTGGAGCAACGCCAGATCCAGATCGAGTATGGCGGCCCGGCCGGCGTCCAGTAGGCTCGGGTGAAGTTCGCTGAGCCTGCCGACGACCCGGCCCTGCCACCAGAGTTCGGCGCAGCGCGTGGGATGTTCCCATGAGTGCGGCTTCGCTGGGCGGACGTGGAGGCCGGGAGCGAGAGATTCGGCAATGCGCTTCAATTCGAACAGGTCGGCCGGCGCGTCTTTAGGGGCATCCTTTGAGTAAAGCGCGGCCATGATGTGTGGTTTTTCGTCGGGCTTGGAATCGGTCTTGTGGATCTCGTGGCCGATTTCGAAGATCCGGAACTCGTCGAGGTGTTTCGCGTTTTCGGCGACGTTGGAGTGGATGCCGGGCAGCAGCGACGTGCGCATCAGTTCCTGGCCAGCGGCTATCGGATTCAGAACGCGGACGTGATTCTCAATAGCCAAGCCAAAGCGTTTGGCGGATTCTTCGCTGATGAAGGAATAGTTGGAAACTTCTGTATAGCCGCAGGCGGTCAGCAGGCGACGGACCCCGCGAAGATATTCACGCTCGGGCGGATCGAATGACGGCGCGCAGGGAACCAGGGGCGGCGTTGGCTGGATGGAATCGTAACCGATCATGCGGCCGACTTCTTCGACCAAATCGTCTGGCATGCTGACGTCTTTGGTGGCGCGCCAGGTGGGAGTGACAACCGAAAAGGTGCGGGGGCCGGATTCCGTCACACCAAACTGAAGGCCTTCGAGAATACGGCGCACTTCGGAAGCTTCCAGAACGCGGCCGAGTTTGCGGGCGAGCCAATCGAGATTCAGATCGATGGGGGCGAGATAGCCGAGATGGGCATGGCGATCGGCCAGACCGCCGACCAATCGAATACCGGGGGACAGAATCGGCAGCAGTTCGAGGGCGCGCGCGAGGGCACGGACGGTAGTGTGCGGGTCCTGCGACTTTTCAAAGCGCATGGAGGCGTCGGTGCGAAGCTTCAGCGCTACGGAGGATTTGCGGACGTTGCCTGCATGGAAATTGGCGCTTTCCAGAACGATGGAGGCGGTGGCGGCGGAAATAGCGCTATCGCGGCCACCGATGATGCCTGCAATGGCGATGGGGCCAGCGGCGTCGGCAATCACAACGTTGGAGGGTTCAAGAGCGTAGGTTTCATCGTTCAGCGCGACGATGGATTCACCGGGTTTCGCGGGGCGGGCGTAGATGGTGTCGCTCGTTAGTTTGGCGCGATCGAACGCGTGCATTGGCTGCGCGAGTTCGGCCATGATGTAGTTCGTGAGGTCGACTATATTGCTGATCGGGTTAAGGCCGACCGAGGTGAGGCGGTGCTGCAGCCAGAGAGGCGACGGCTGGACGGTGACGTTTTCGAAGACGAGTGCGCTGTAGCGGGGGCAGAGGGCCAGATCTTCGATTTCGACCTTGATGGGGCTGCCAGGTTCTGGCAGGAGGGTGAGGTCGACAGGGTCGCGCAAGACGCGGCCGGTGATGGCAGCTACTTCACGCGCCATACCGTGATGACCCCAAAGGTCCGGGCGGTGCGTGATGCTCTTGTTGTCGATATCGATGATGTGATCGGGCGGCGGCAACTCACCGTCACAATCACGGAGTTCAATGATGCCGTCATGATCGCGGCTGATGCCCAGTTCAGAGGCGCTGGCGAGCATGCCTTCGCTCAACACTCCCGCGATGGATTTGGAACCGAGCGGAACGTAGACCGTGGTGATTCCAGCGCGGCAGTTTGGCGCTCCGCAGACGACCGTTTTGCGGCCATACTTGCCCGCATCGACAATGGCCTTCACAACGTGTTTGCCGCCTTCAATGGCTTCCACCGATTCCACGCGCGCGGGGACGGCGCCGGCGAGCAGTTCACCGGCCGTCTCAATGCCTTCGCACTCGGCGGTCTTCATGGTGATGAGACGTTCGAGCGATTGGGCAGGGACGTCGAGGCCGTCCACTAAACTGCGTATCCAGCTATAGGAAAACTTCATGGCTTAAAACTGCCTCAGGAAGCGGAGATCGCCGCTTTGCAGCCAGCGGATGTCGTCGATGGCATAGCGCATCATGACGAGGCGTGTGAGGCCGAGACCGAAGGCGAAACCGTTCCACTCGCTGGGGTCGATACCGCTTTTGCGCAACACGTGCGGATTCACCAGGCCGCAGGGCAGCAGTTCCACCCAGCCGCTTTGTTTGCAGACAGGGCAGCCATCGCCACCGCAGATCAGGCAGCGGATATCGAGTTCAAAGCCAGGCTCGACGAAGGGGAAGTAGCCGGGGCGCAGACGCACGGTCACTTCCTTTTTGAAGATGGCGGTGAGCAGCGTCTTCATGAAGTAGATGAGGTTGCCGACGGAGACATCCTTATCGATCATCATGCCTTCCAGCTGATAGAAAGTGTGCTCGTGAGAGGCGTCCACCGATTCATTTCGGAAGACGCGGCCTGGAGCAATCATGCGCAGCGGCGGACCGAGCTTTTCCATGCCGCGGACCTGCACGGGTGAGGTGTGGGTACGGAGCAAGTGGCCGCCATCGAGCCAAAACGTATCCTGCATGTCGCGCGCAGGATGGTCGCCTGGAATATTCAGGGCGTCGAAGTTGTGGAATTCGGTTTCCACTTCGGGGCCATCGAGCACTGTGAAGCCCATGGAGCGGAAGAGGTCTTCGATTTCCCACTGGATCTGCGTGATGGGATGCAGGCTGCCTGGAGCTACACCGGACGCGGGAATGGTGAGATCGAGCCATTCGGAATCGAGCCGTTTGGCGAGCGACTCGCGGTCAAAGCCGGATTTCTTCTCGTCGTAGGCCGACTCAAGTGCTTGTTTTGAAGCGTTGATGAATTTGCCACGGGCCACGCGCTCATCGGCGGTGAGCTTGGCCATGTCTTTGCTGAGTTGCGCGAGCACGCCTTTGCGGCCGAGCACTTCCACGCGCACGGCTTCCAGTTCGTCGCCCGTCTGCGCCGCGCCAATGCGGGCGAGCGCGCTATCGAGAAGATCCTGCATGGCTTGGGTTAGGCGGCGGGCAAAAATGCCTTAGGTTCGGAACCCAGTTCGCAGCCGAGGTGATTGATGTAGAAAAGCAGCAGGGCTTCGGGGTAATCGGCCTTGAATTTCTCAAAGGTGCGAGCCTGCCAGCCTTCGGTGAGATACTTCGAGGCTTCAATCTCTTTTTCGAAGAAGCCGCCCTGGTTGGGAATTTCGAGAAAATCGAGCACGGCGACAATCATCTCCATGTGGGCGATGAGGATGGCCTGTGCCAGATCGGTGGCGAATTCGGCATCCTGCGCGGAGAGCCGTTGCCAGAAGCGGGGCACGGCGTTGCGCAGATTTTCGGTATTGAGCTTAGCCAGATGCGTACGAATCTTGAAGCGTTCGTAGATCTGGTACGTCCTTAGTTTTCCAATGGAAATACCGCGGACGAGTTGCCGCAGGCGCTCTTCGCCGAGCTGCAGAAACACGTCGGAAATAGTCATAAGAGAGTAGAGGCCGCAGGGTTCCCACGAAGGGGACGCGAGCGCGTTCAAAAGGCCAGCGTAGCACAGCGCGGGGCGCGAGGAAGAGCAACCTAAGTTCAACCAATCGAGCGCGATACAATGACGGGTTGGCCGCTTCAGGCCACAAACATTCCATTCATGAGCAATCTGATCATTCTCGGCGCCCAGTGGGGCGACGAAGGCAAAGGTAAACTGGTCGACATTCTTGCGGATCGTTTCGACTACATCGTCCGCTACCAGGGCGGCAATAATGCGGGGCACACAATCTGGATCGGCGAGCGAAAGTTCGTGCTGCGGCTGGTGCCGAGCGGAATATTGCATCCGGGCAAGACGGCGGTTATTGGGAACGGACTTGTAGTCGACCCGATTGGCCTGTTTGAAGAGGTAGCCACGCTGAACGCGGCGGGCATTGACGCCGAGAAGCAACTGCGCATCTCGAACCGGGCGCAGGTGTTGCTGCCCTCGCACCGGCTGGTGGAAAAAATCAGCGAAATGGCGCCTGGGCGCACGCCGATCGGTACGACGCTGAAGGGCATTGGGCCCTGCTATGAGGACAAGATCGGGAGGCGCGGCATCCGCATGGCGGATCTGCTGGACCGCGAGTATTTCCGCGAGACGGTGAAGGCGCTGGTGGCTGATCATCAGACGCGAGCGCGGGCGTTTGGGATCGACGAGGAGATTGATGCCGACGACATCGCGGCCCGGTATGCCGAGGCTGCCGAGCGGATGCGTCCGATGATTTGCGATACGTCGGCGCTGCTGAATCAGGCGATGCGCGACGGCAAGCGGCTGCTTTTTGAGGGCGCGCAGGGCACGATGCTGGATATCGATCACGGGACGTATCCATTTGTGACGTCGTCGAGTTCGTCGGCCGGTGGGGCGTGCACAGGTACGGGCGTGCCGCCGACGAAGATCGATGCGGTGATCGGGATTTCGAAGACTTACACGACGCGTGTGGGTGGCGGACCGTTTCCGACGGAAGCGCTAGATGCGGCGGGCGACGAGATTCGCAACCGCGGGCATGAATTCGGAAGTGTGACGGGCCGCCCGAGACGCTGCGGCTGGTTCGATACTCCGGTGCTGCGGTATTCGGCGGCGATCAACGGCTTTGAGACGATGGTGGTGACAAAGCTGGATGTGCTCGACGAACTGGATGAGATTCCGGTGTGCGTGGCATATAGCATCGACGGCAAAGTGACGCTGGATATGCCGGCGACGGTGCGGGAACTGGCGAAAGCGGAGCCGATTTACGAGACGCTGCCGGGGTGGAAGAGTTCGACCGTGGGGATTTCCGAGTGGGGGAAATTGCCGGCGGCTGCGCAGCGATATGTGGAGTTTCTGGAGAAGAAGACCGGCGTAGAGGCTGGCTGCGTTTCGACGGGACCGGAGCGGATGCAGACGATTATACGGGCGGGGTCGAAGTTCGCGAAGATTACGGGTTAGGGCTTTGGCCAGACGAGGGGAACGCCTTTACTTGCCGGCAAGGATTTCTGCGATTCTTTCGCCAACTTCTTCGTGAGTGAGGTACTCGCCACAGTCGAGTTGACTCAGGCCCGTCCTCACCTTCTGCCGAAACCACGCATCGTGGTTGAGGTAGTTCTCAACCAGCTGCTGAACATAGCATTCCGCATCGCTGCCGTTCTCAGCGGCAACCCGGTTCAGCTTCATCTTTGTCTCGGGGCTGAAGAGCACTTGCATGTTTCCTCAAGGATAGAGAGCTTCAGTAGGTGGCGTCAAAACGATGGACCGGAGACGCCATGCCCTCCCAGTACCCGTTCTCAATATTTTCCTGTAACCGTATTGTATTCTTTGTAACCTTCCTGTAATGTAATGCCATGACGGCTTTTGGCCGATTGGCAACCAGGATGACTGTTGCACTATCGTCGCGTGCCCGGAGCGCCTCCGCTGCGAAGGTCATGGTCTGCGCCGGCCTTACGGTCGCCAGCCCGATCTTAGGCGCCGTCAAACTGCAGATTCGCGAAGGTCGGCCTATCGTTGACAACGTCTTCGTCAACAACCATGGACCGTTTCGATTCATTGTCGATACCGGCACGAACGTTAACCTGATCGAGTCCGGTCTCGCAAAATCGATGGGCATGGTGGCGACGTTCAGGGTTGATCTAGCGTCGGCAACGGGCAGCATGCTGATGCCGGGGAGCAATGGGAACCAGATACAACTCGGTCCGGCCGAGGCTGGTGCGCAACAATTCCTGTTTGCCGATCTCAAGGACATACGTCGTCAGTGGCCCGATGTTCAGGGCGTCCTTGGGCAGTGGTTCCTGGCGAGATTCGATTATCTGCTGGATCTGCGTGGCAAACAACTGGAGTTTGGTACGCGGACGCCGAGCGGGACGCGAACTCCGCTCACGATGTTGAACGGCCGGTCGTCAGTCGCGACCAGCCTTGGAGATCTTGTGCTGGATTCCGGTGCGCCGGACTTGATCCTCTTTGGCGTTGTGCCGGAACGCCTGGACGGTGGTTCTGGATTTCTTCTCACAGCGACGGGTTCGCAAATAATCGGCAAGGTAGTTCGGAGCCTCGCAATCGGCGGACGAAATCTGTGGAGCGGCAGCGCGGTCGCGATCCCAACCCAGGCCGAACCTGGAGTCGCAGGCCTGATGCCTATCAGGTTCTTTAAGACGATCTACGTCTGCAATTCACAAAGCTACGCGGTTTTCGAATAGCCGTTATTCCATGGCGGCAAGTTTTTCCAGTGCCTCGCCCGTGACGCGGTACTTTGTCCATTCATCCATCGGCACGGCACCGAGGCTCTTGTAGAAGCCGATAGAAGGCTCGTTCCAGTCGAGCACTTCCCACTCCAGACGACCGCAATCGCGCTCTCTTGCGGTTTGCGCCACACGCGACAGCAGGGCGCGGCCAATTCCCTTCCCCCGCCACACAGGCTTCACATACAGGTCTTCGAGAAAGATTCCCGGCTTGGCGAGAAACGTGGAGTAGTTCGGAAAGAACAAGGCGAAGCCGACGCATTCCGTGTCCATATAGGCCAGCAGCACATCGGCACCGGGGCGTGGGCCGAACAGCGTCGCGCGCAGTTTTTCCTCAGTCGCCGTCACCTGATGGGAGAGCTTCTCGTAATCCGCCAGGCCTCGAATGAGTTCGAGGATCAACGGCACGTCGCGCTGTGTCGCGGAAACAATCTTGACGGCCAAACTCATAAGGATTTCTCCAGCACCGCAGCGAGTTCATCGCGTGTCAGTTCCACGGGATTGGCCTTCATGCTGCTGGCGCGCGCCGCTTTCCCGACAATGTCTTCCAGGTTTTGCGGGCCGATCCCGTATTTTGACAGGCCCGGCACTTTCAGAGTTCGGACGAGTTTGCGGACCCACTCGGTTCCGTCTTCCGCTTGAGCCGAGGCGTCGCTGGTGAGCACCTGAGCAACCGTTAAATACCGCGCCAGCACATCGCTCTCCGGATCGCGGGCGCGCAGAGCACGGATGTTGGCCTCCATGCCGTTTGGCAGAATCGCCGCACAGACTGCACCATGCGGAGCATCGAACATTCCGCCAACAGGCGCGGCAAACCCGTGCACCACGCCGAGACCGGCATTCGCCAGCGCGAGACCGCCCAGCAAGCTGGCATAGGACATTCCTGCCCGCGCGGCCGCGTCCAACCCGTTTGCCCAGGCCCGTTCCAGGCTCCGCTTCACTTCCCGCAATCCGTCGAAGCAAAGCGCATCTGTGACCGGATTGGCGCGCAGACAAACGTAGGGTTCGATCAGTTGGGTCAAGGCGTCCAGGCCCGTACTCGCGGTTACGGATGGCGGGAGCCCGAGGGTCAGTTGAGGGTCGATGATCGCCACACGCGGCAGCATCATTGGACCGCGCAGGCTGGCCTTGACACCGTGTTCCGGCGATCCCAGCACGGCATTACGTGTCACTTCCGAGCCTGTTCCAGCAGTGGTCGGCACGGCAATCAACGGCCGTGGCTGCTGTGTCAGCGGCCGACCTCTGCCAATTACCTCGAGATATTCCAGCACGTCTTCAGGATTCGCGGCGAGGGCGGCAATCGCTTTGCCCGCGTCGAGCACGCTGCCGCCGCCAATCGCAATCAGCAACTCGCACTCTGAGGCTCGGAACAAAGCGGCCCCTTCGCGGACCAGTTCCACAGTCGGCTCAGACGCGACGCCGAACAGGGTGCAACGCAGCCCGGCACCTTCCAAATCATTTATGGCGCCTGCGTGCCGGATTTTGTCTTTGCCCGTGAGCACAAACGCGCGTCGACCGATCGCGCGGGCCATCGGGCCCAGTTCGGTCACCGTGCCGGGCCCGAAAATGATGCGGCTGGCTGTCGCGAACTCGAAACGCAACCTACCAGCCCCCGTCATCGGGAAACAGATTTTGATACTTCGCCGCAGTGCGCGGTGCGGCCATCATATCGGCAACCTCATCGCGCCACGCGGCATAGTGGGCGGTTTCCTTGTGACGCACCGGGGCATCGGTATCGCGGTAGACCTCCAAGAGTACAAAGCGGGTGGGATCAGCGGTATCTCGCAGAACATCAAACCGGGCAATCCCCGGCTCCTGCACGCTGTTGCGCGCATTTAGCAGCGTGGCCTCCACGAAGGCGTCTTCGCGCCCGGGTTTGACCTGAACATGAACGTGAACGATATGCATATCGTTCCTATGATCCACTATTCGGGGATACGAAATTACTTTTCCGGCTTGAGTTGCTTGACGAAGGCCAGGATATCGAACCGTCGAATTTCGCGCTCCGGGAAAAAGCTGTTGATCGCTTCCGTCTCGTCGTCGAACACTTCGAAGATGGTATCGATCTTCGTGAGCAGCAGAAGTTCGAGGTTACGTCGGTTCAACTGCGAGAGCTTGGTAATGCCGCCCACCTTCTGGAGGCGCGTGTAACACATCACCATGGTGCCGAGGCCAAGGCTATCGATGTAATCGACGCCGTGCAGATTGAGGATAATTTTCGGAGTGGGAGCCTCGGCAAGTTTTTCAAATGCGTCGCGAAAAAGGCCGGTTTCTTCGCCTGCCACCAGACGCCCCTTCATATCGAGCAGCGTGATGCCTTCTCTTTCACGCAGTTGAATTTCCAGATGCATCGGACCAGAACCTCTGCCTCTAGTCTAGCGGGAGCCAGGTGATAAATTCATTGAGCACTGCGTCCGGCGCCAGGCCGTCAGCGGCGATCCTGACGATATGCCTGTGACCGGCAGCGGTCCACCGTTGGCGAAAGCGTTCGGAGGGGGCTCCGGCGAAGACCGTAATGACAGGGACACCGGCGGCCGCAGCCGCGTGCTGACCAGCGGAATCGTAGCCCGTATAAAGGTCACACTGCGAAATGATGGAGGCGAAGCCCGCGAAACTCCCATCCCAGAAACGCACGCGATCCGCTAATAAAGAAGGATCTACTGCCGCCGTCACGCGGCGTGCCTCTTCGCCGCCAACGCCGCGATCCACCCAGACGATGTCGTGGAATATACAGAGTGCAGCGAGTAACTTTTCCTCGAAATCGCCGCCGAAGCGCTTCGATTCGTTTTCGCCCACACCGAGGCTTACGGCTGCCTGCTTGCCAGTGTGTGGAATAGGCTGGAGACGCGGTGCGATGTAAGCAGGCGCGGAGACGCCGAAAGTTGCCTGTAGCCAGTGGCTGACAAGATCGGTGAGATTGTCCGTGCCTTCGCCGCCAGCGGTGCGGCTGTGGAAATGGAAGTACCTTGCCGGGTCACAGGCCGGGATCAGACCGAGTTGCGTCATGCGGGAATCTGGATCCACGACGATGGCGTTATCTTTTTGGAGAAGCCGTGCGCGCAAATCATAGGCGAATCGCAGACGAGCGCTCACCGGCCCGGAGCGCGGATAATCGGCGTTAAGGTGTTCAATGCGAGGATCGGCCTCAAAAAGTTGCGCCGACTTTCGGTTCGCCACAAACACGATGCGGGCGGCGGGGAAGCGCTGCTTCATTGTCGCCAGGATGGGGCTGACAATCTTGATATCCGCGCCGAGGGTGACGCGCGAAAGAACGTAAACGGTCTCGACGCGCGCCGGAATTAAGGGCGCGATGGGGGGCAAGGCCGGAATCCAGGCGCGCATCAGTCGCTCATACGCGGCACACTGTGCGGGATCGAAAGAATCGGCTAGTGGTTCAACGATATCGCGGAAGAATTCGGCTGGATTCGATTCGCCGAATTCGCGGATCTGCTCCGCTGGTGGAAAATCGCCGCGACGAGCGGACGCGAGCAGGGCGGCCGCGCGATCCTTACTGGAAGTATTTGCCGACAATCGGCTCCAGCTTCCTGACCGTGGCGGCAGGCACCAGTTTCTTATCCGTAATCAGCGCGTGCTGCAGGGAACTGCCGCATTTACACGCGCGTTCCGCGGGCATGGCACGCACTGCTTCGGCCACCACGCGAGCGGCGTTGGCGGCGTTCTCAGTGAGCACGCGGATAATATCGGTCACTTCCACGGCATCGTGCTCCGCATGCCAGCAATCGTAATCGGTGACCATGGCGACTGTGACGTAACAGATTTCCGCTTCGCGGGCGAGCTTGGCTTCCTGGAGGTTCGTCATGCCGATCACATCCATGCCCCAGGAACGGTAGAGATTCGACTCGGCCTTCGTCGAAAACATGGGGCCTTCCATGCAAAGATACGTGCCACCCTTTTTCACATTGACGCCGGCGGTGCGACAGGCCGCATCGACGGTGGTAGCGAGTTGGGGACAGACCGGATCGGCAAAGCTCACGTGCGCAACAAGGCCTTCGCCAAAGAATGTTGAGATGCGGCCGCGAGTGCGGTCGACAAACTGATCCGGAATGACGAAATCGAGCGGGCGATGCTCCTCCTTCAGCGAGCCCACGGCGCTCAGTGAAACGATACGTTCCACGCCCAGCGATTTCATGCCGAAAATATTGGCTCGGAAGTTCAGTTCAGAAGGCGAGATGCGATGGCCGCGACCGTGACGGGCGAGAAACGCGACTTCCTGGCCCTCCAGCTGACCAACAATGTATTTATCTGAAGGTGCGCCGAAAGGTGTTTCCAGCGCAACCTCCCGCTGGCCGGTAAAACCCGGCATGGAATAAAGTCCGCTACCGCCTATAACGCCGATTTTGGGCAAAACAACTCCTTGAATGAAGGGGCTGCTTAGTGGCCCCGATCCTGAATAATCTCCCATAGTACGCCACCGGAACTGGCCGGGTGGACGAAGACGTAGAGGTGTCCGCCCGCACCCTGCCGGGGTTCGCCGAGGAGGCGTGCGCCAGCCGTTTTCAGACGTTCGACAACAGCCGGCAAATCCGCTACACGCATGGCGATATGGTGAATGCCGGGGCCGCGTTTTTCGAGGAATCGGGCGATGGTGGAATCGGGCGTTGTGGGCTCGAGCAATTCAATTCGCGACGGACCGGCAGAGAGCATGGCGACGCGGACGCCTTCGTGGTCCACAGTTTCGCGGGCGAGCAAGGCCATCCCCATTTGATCGGTGTAAAACGGCAGTGATTGGTCCAGCGAACGGACTGCTATGCCGATGTGATCGATGAGCCAGCCTGGGTCCGGCTTCATGGTGTCAGCCACATGGAGCCGAGGCTCGAGGTGGGCGAGAACGTCTACAAGCTCAGCAACACCGGTGCCGTTGGTGGCAACAGTTCGGAAGATCGGCGGGCGTTGGTGTTCGGGAGAGAGCGAGAGAGTGGCTTCGAGCTCGTTGACCATCTGATCGGCGCCGAGGCGGTCGGCCTTGTTGACGACGAAGATATCGGCGATTTCCATGATGCCGGCTTTGATCGCCTGGACGTCGTCACCCATACCGGGGACGAGCACGACAAGTGTGGCATCGGCGGAAGACGCGATATCGATTTCGTCCTGCCCCGCACCGACAGTCTCGACGATGACGAAATCAAAGCCGGCGCCACGGAACAACTGCGCGAGGCCGATGCTGGTGCGGCCGAGCCCACCAGTGGCGCCGCGGGTGGCGACGGAACGAATAAAGACCCCGCGATCCTCGTAGTGACTCTGCATACGAATGCGGTCACCGAGGATGGCTCCGCCAGTGGCCTTGCTGGTAGGATCGACGGCAACCACGGCAACGGTTTTCGAGCGGCGCCGGAGTTCGTTCACGATAGCGCCGGCGAGGGTACTCTTCCCCGCGCCGGGCGGTCCGGTGACGCCGATGATAAGGCCGTGGCCGTGGGGGAGATCGGAGGGAAGCGGACTTCCGTTCTCGACGGCAGTGGCCAGACGGGCAAGTTCGCGCGGCCTCATCTCGATTGTTCTTTCAGGAGTTGGCGGGCGATAACGAGGCGCTGAATTTCGCTGGTGCCCTCACCAATGGTGCAGAGCTTGACGTCGCGATAGAACTTTTCCACGGGATAGTCTTTGATGAAGCCGTAACCGCCGTGAATCTGCACGGCCTCGTTGGCAATCCAGACGGCGCTTTCCGAAGCAAACAGTTTCGCCATGGCCGATTCCCGCGTCACGCGCTTGTGCGCATCGAGCATGGTGGCGGCACGGTAGGTGAGCAGGCGCGAGGCGTCGAGCTTCGTCGCCATATCGACCAGCTTGTGCTGGATTGCCTGAAATTCCGAAATCGGGCGACCGAACTGTTTGCGCACTTTGGAATATTTGAGCGCGGCGTCGTATGCGCCCTGGGCCATGCCAATGGATAGCGCGGCGATCGAGATGCGGCCACCATCGAGGATGCGAAGGCTATCGACAAAGCCTTCGTCCTGCTTGCCGAGCATCTGCGATTGGGGTACGCGGCAATCGGTAAACAATACGTCACCGGTAGCGCTGGCCCGCAAGCCGAGTTTGTTCTCTTTCTTGCCTGCACGGAAGCCCGATGTGCCACGTTCCACGATGAAGGCGGAGATACCGTGCTGCGCGGCGCTGCGACTAGTGACGGCCATACCGACACAGACATCGGCGTAGTGGATGTTGGTGCAGAAGGATTTCGTACCGTTGACTACCCAGTCATCGCCATCGCGGACGGCCGTGGTGCGTGTACCGGCGGCGTCCGAACCGGCCTCAGACTCGGTGAGAGACCACGAGCCGAGCCACTCGCCTGATGCAAGTTTCGGGAGGTATTTTTGCTTTTGTTCTTCGCTGCCAGCCTTGCAAATATGGTTCGAGCACAACGAAGTGTGCGCGGCGACAATGATGCCGACCGAGCCGTCAACCCGCGAGAGTTCTTCGATGATGATGGAGTACTCTACATAGCCAAGACCCGCGCCGCCGTATTCTTCCGGGAAAATGGTGCCCATGTAGCCAAGACGCCCAAGTTTACGGATCAGTTCAAGCGGGAAAGTCTGCGCTTCGTCCCACTCCATGACGTGGGGCGCAATCTCCGCCGTGGCGAATTCACGCACTTCACGCCGCAACTGGATCTGTTCGGGTGTGTATTCGAAATCCACTGTTTCGATTATGGCAGCGAATCTGGTTGGACGGCTGCTGCGGAATTGGAATTCATATACAATACCCTGCATGCGTGAACTGTTGCTTCTTTGTCTGCTGGCTGTTTCGACCTTCGCCCAGAGCGGAAATCTTGGCCTGTTTACCAACTCGGACGACGTGGGCGCACCGCTCCTCAAAGGTTCTGCTGAATACGATCCGGCGACCAAACAGTACAAGATCACTGGCACGGGCACCGACATCTGGGGGAAAGCCGACCAGTTCCACTACCTGTGGCGCCAGATCTCCGGTGATTTCAGCGTGACCGCCACTGCTAAGTTTTTGACCGACGGCATCGATCACCGCAAAGCAGTCATCATGCTTCGACAAACGCCCGACGCCGATTCGCCCTTTATCCATCTGGTGATTCACGGCAACGGCATGCCCGGCGTTCAGTTCCGCAACGTTAAGTCAGATAACACGAATACGGTCGATCTGCCGATTGAGGGTCCGGGAGTCTGGCATATGAAGCTGATGCGGCAAGGCTCAACTATCACTGTGTGGATTGCGAGGGACGACGGCCTGATGCGCGAACTCGGCCACACGCAGAACCAGCTCGGTAGCCCTGTTCTGGTGGGTCTGGGAGTTAGCTCGCATTCGCAGACTGCCCTGAATACAGTTCAGTTTTCCGACGTGAACATTGAACAACTGGCACCGCCGGCACCGGCACCTGCCGCGAGTAAATAGGAATCCATATCATGCGAAAATTTATTCCGATCTGCGTTCTAATCGCCGCGGCACTGGCTATCGCGGCTTTCGCACAAACCGCGAACCTGGGGATATTTACCGATTCAGGCGACGTGGGCGGGCCCGCGCGCAGAGGCTCGGCTGAGTTCAACGCGGCCAGCGGACAATACAGGATTACGGGCTCCGGAGCGAACATCTGGGATAAGCAGGACCAGTTCCAGTTCGTATGGAAGGAGATGACGGGCAACTTCGCGGTTACGGCCACGCTGGAATTCCTCGGCAAGGGCGAGGATCACCGCAAAGCAGGCATCATGTTCCGGCAGTCGCTGGACGCCGATTCGCCCTACGGGGATTTTCTGATCCACGGCACTGGCATGCCGGGACTACAGTGGCGACCCAACAAGGGTGAAAGCACAAACTCATTCGACATGCCGTACGATGGCCCGGGGAAGTACAAGATCAAACTGGTGCGCAACGGAGTGGGAATCAGTTCATCGCTGGCAAAAGACGGTCAGCCGATGAAGGATATGGCGCGGACGGAGGTGACTTTCCGTGGTCCGGTGCTGGTGGGACTGGTGGTGTGTGCGCACAATGCGAACAATTCGGAGACAGTTATCTTTTCGGACGTGGCGATAGAAGCGTTGGCTGCGACGCCTGCCGCGACAAAAGCGCCGGAAGCCTTATGGAGCGCTGGATTGCATACACAGTTTGCGCCTGTTTTCTGATCCTGTTCGCTGTTGCCGCTCCGCATCGCATCGCTTCACTGAAGGGCGGCGAGAAGCTGGACCGGAGTAAGGAGGGTTGGCCGACCATGATCGGCATTCGTCTCTTCGGCATTGCCGGCTTCGCACAGATTTACCTGGCACTGCGGCATTCTTCAAGGCTTGACTGGGCGAATATACAGCTTCCGATCGCACTCCGCTGGTGCGGTGTGGGCCTTTTGGCTGCGTCCGTCGCCTGGCTGTGCTGGATGTTCGCCTCGCTGGGGCGCAACCTGACAGACACGGTTGTCACGCGAAGAGACTCGACACTGGTGGAATCCGGTCCGTATCGCTACGTTCGAAATCCGATGTACACGGGGCTGGCATGGATGGGACTGGCGCTGGGGCTGGCATTTGAAAACATCGCAGTTCCCCTGCCGTTTCTTACATTGTTCACGCTTCTGGCGATCCGAACCCGTAAAGAAGAACGATATCTGATCGAGCGCTTTGGCGATGCTTATCGCGACTACATGCAGCGCGTCGGACGTTTCCTGCCCCGAGTGTGAAGATTTACTGGGTGGGCGCAAAATACCCTCGGCGCCAGGACGCCGTCAGTTTTGGCATGCCGCGCGGTGGTGTGACCTTCACCGTGATCGGCCGGTATTTGCCGTCGCGGGCGGCATTGGTCGGGCTATAGCCAAGAAGGTACGTATTGCGAAGTTCGATCCCGATCTTGGCCGCGACATCGACCAGATCGCGGAGGCCGACTTCGAAGTGCCGCCCTCCTGTCAGTTCAGAGAGGCGAGTCAGCAAGACGGGATCGTCGTTGATATCGCCGCCACCGCTGTAGATTCCCATGGCGTAGATCTGTACGTCGGATTCCTTCACGCGGTTCCTGACTTCGCTCTCGGTAAAGCGACTGTGATTGTCGCCGCCATCGGAAAGCAGGATCAGTGCCTTTCGCGGATGGGTGGCCTTCTTCATTTGCGCAATCGCCACGCTCACACCGTCGAGCAGCGCTGTGTTGCCATTCGAACGGGCAAACATGATCTGGTCTTCGATCTGGCCCAGGTTGTGCGTGAACGGCAGCACCAGTTGAGGCCGGTCGCTGAACTCCACCAGGAACGCCTCGTCTTCCGGGTTCGCCGACTTGAAAAACTCCACCACCCCCTGGCGGGAGATGGCGAGTTTGTTCCCCATGCTGCCACTGGTATCGAGCACGATGCCAATGGAAAGCGGCGAATCTTCACTGCCAAAAGAGATAATCTTCTGCGGCGTACCGCCTTCCAGGATCTGGAAATTCTCCGCTTCGAGTCCGGTCACCATGCGGGCCAGAGGATCGAGCACCGTTACCGGCACCAACACGAGATTGGTATCCACGCGGATGGTGGACCTGGGTAGTGGCGGGGGTTCGGGTGCAGCGGGATTCGGCGTGCCCGGCGTGGCTCGTGGCGTGATTGTGGCCTGTCCAAAAAGGCAGACTACGGCAGTGAGCAGCACGAGGCCAGAGCGGTATCGCATTACAGCTTCAAGAGTACCCGAATCACGCGCTACGATGGTGCACATGATGCGTAAGCTGCTCTTTCCCGCTCTTCTGGCCGGCGCAATCGTGTTCGCCCAGCCCGCCACCGACATTGGGGAGCGTGTTGCACGCTGGAAATCCGTGCAAATGCCGTTTCACCCGGAAGGCCTGACTGCGCGTGACCGGCAGATGGTGGACAAGCTGGTAGAAGCCTGCGGTCTGCTCAACGAGGTTTACTGGCGGCAGAGCGATGGCGTCGGTCTTGGACTCTCTGTCAGCACCACCGACCCGCGGGTAAAGCAATTGCTCAATATCAACGGCAGCCGCTGGGATTTAATCGATGGCAAGCCGTTTTTCGGGACAGGGCCGCAGCCGCCGGGGCGCGACCTTTATCCTCACGATCTCACCGTTAAACAGATCGAAGACTACGTTGCGAAACATTCGGCGGAAAAAGACGCCATCTATAGCGGCTATACCGTCGTGAAGCGGCAGGGCGACAAGCTCGTCGCGGTCCCCTATCACGAGGAATACAAGTTTCTGATCGCACTCATGGCGCAAAAGCTTCGCGACGCCGCGGCACTCAGCGACGATGCGGCATTCGCAAACTTCCTCCGGCTCCGCGCCGATGCGGTGCTGAGCGACGACTACTACAGGAGCGATCTGGCCTGGGTGGATCTGAAAGATCCAAAAGTCGATGTCATCTTTGCGCCCTACGAGACTTATCTGGATGATCTTCTGGGGGTGAAAACGTCGTATGGCGCTTCCATACTGATTCGTAACGAAGCCGAGAGCAAGAAGCTGGCCGTGTATCAGCAGTACGTCCCGAAGATTCAGGATGCGCTACCGCTTGACGCCGCCGATCGCCCCTCCAAGGCTGGACAGCCCACGCCAATGGAAGTAATGGATGCACCTTATCGTGCCGGTGATCTGCGGTACGGATACCAGGCCGTCGCGGATAATCTCCCGAATGACCCGCGCATCCATCAGGAAAAAGGCACGAAGAAGATCTTCTTCAAGAATTTCATGGACGCACGCGTGGATAACGTGATTGTGCCAATCGGCAAGAGACTGATGCCGTCCGCGCAGGCCGTCAAGGTAACGGCCGAAGGGACCATGGCCTTCGCGGTGATGCACGAGATTTCGCATGGACTGGGTCCTGCGTATTCGCGAATGAACGGCAAGCAGGTGGATACGCGCGAGGCCATCGGCCCTATGTACGGCGGCCTCGAAGAGGCGAAGGCCGATGTAACAGGCATGTTTGGCCTTCGGCTGCTCGCTGAGCAGGGAGCGATCCCAAAAGAGCGGATGGAAGAGTACTACGCGTCGTATGTGGGCGGCATCTTCCGCACTCTGCGTTTCGGCACCGGAGAAGCGCACGGCAAGGCGACTCTGATGGAGTTTAACGTGTTAATGGAAAGCAAAGCTCTCTCGTTTGGAAACGGCCGCTATACGATTGACTACTCACGCATGCCGGAGGCGATTGCAAATCTGTCAAAACAGTTGCTGGTATTTGAAGCGCGAGGGGATCGTGCGGGTGTGGAGGCCTGGTTCACTAAATACGGAAAGGTTCCGGCGGAATTGCAGAAGGCGCTGGATGGGACCAAGGATATCCCGGTGGATATAAGCCCGGTATTCTCGTTCCCGGACAAAGTGGGATAGGAAAGCCCTACCGAATACCGCTCTTGTCTTCCAGGCGGGACAGGCGATTGTCGATATCCACAACCTTGCCGGTCAGGACTTCAAACTTCGCGTCTACACGGTCGAATTTGATATCCATGCGTTCCGTCAGGCGGTCGATACGAGCGTCGGTGGCGGCAAACCGGACATTCATCGTTGTGTTCAGATGAACGAACAGCCCCGTGTTGGCGAGAATGCCAACCAGAGGAATCGCGACGAGAATGTTAAGCTGCAGATCCGTCATGCTTACGCTTTCACCTTAGCAGAGTTTCGAGCTTCCATGGCCACGGAATGTTCAAACCTGCCCTCCTCCTCCACCAGACTGAACATCGGGTCTTCGCAATCTCCGAACTCACACCGTCGAATCTGACCGAAGCCGTGGTCGACGAGGGCGGTGCGCAGACCGGGTTCATCCCACATCCACAGATGCCTGGACGTATTTAAGAACTGGTAGACAAACGCCGCCAGGCCCCGCTCCTTCCTCCTTTCACCCAAATGCGTCTCGCCCAGAAAGAACGCGTTCGCAGCGCTGTCACGGGCGTCCAGTTTTTTTACGTACTCCCGGGCGGCCCACTGCAGGTCGGGAACAACCAGCCGGAAAATCCCGCCAGGGGCCAGCAACCGCCGGGTATTATCCAGGGCCTTGTGAAAATCCTCCAGCGCCAGATGTTCCAGAACATGGCTTGCATAGATGCCCTGAGAGCTGCCATCCGCGACGGGCAGGCCTTTCACAATATCTCCGACCTGCACATTCGCCGGAAAACGCCGCGCGTTTTTCGTGTAGAGCCGGCCGATCAATGGCGTCCGCTCCCATCGCAGAGTCATGGAAGCATCGAAGTTCAGCCATCCATCCGGAGCCGTGAATCCGCAGCCATACTGAACGTGCATTTGTGCCGGTCCGCCGCTCCCTAGGGTATGATCTCACGCAAATACGCGGGATCGCGATTGAAAACGGGTATCGTGCAATCGACTTCCCAGGAGTTGCTATCGGCACTGCGGCGGACGGCCCGACCGCGCTTGAAATCGGCCGGTTGTTTCGCCCAATTCACACCCTTCGCAAACAGCATTTCGTGCTTTTCGGTATTCGATTTGCCCACCAGTTCCGCATGAGCGTAGTGGGCCGAAGCCAGCATATTCAAGCTGTTCGCCGACGCGTCGAGTTGCCGCCAGAGAAAATACTTTTCCACTTCGGCGCCCTGCGAAATCACCAGCACGCGGGAATCGAACGCCGCGATCTTATCGCCGCCGAAAGCGCGATTGAAATGACCGGTGAAAATACTGGCCGAAACAGACACCATCTTCTGCACGTTGCCGTCGAACCAAAGCGGGGCGTTCTCCTTTTCAAAGTCGGTCAGCAGAAACGAATATTCATCACTTTGCCCGTAAGCGAATCGGCACCCAATCATCTCGTGGCACAGGCCGATAGCAGCCTGATCCAGCGCGTCCGCCAAGCGCCGCGAATAAGGCCGCTCCAGGCTTTTTGTGAACGTATGGAAGCCGCGGCCATCGATGCGGATCACGACATAAGATCGGCGTGGCACGGTGAGACGCAGCGCGTCCTCGTAGTCCTGCTTCATCCGTCGCCCGAGATCGTCTTTCATAATTAAAGCTGCAAAAGAGCTAAACTCCCTGGTTCGATTGTGCCAGAGGCCGACACGCCAACAATCAACACCAGCGAATCCCCGGTTCATTCACCGATAAAGCCGCCTACTGAGCCAACTTGGGCAGGCATACGCGGTATTCGCTCTTAATTTCAGAACTATCGTTGTACAGTTTCACGAACGCAGCATAAGCATCGTCATGCGCCGCTTCCGGCTGCCTAGGGCCGGCAGGATACACGTGGTAGGTCATGGCTTCCGCATCCGAGTACTTCGATCCCCCGTTCTTGTCATCCCGCATAATAACCCGAGCCGCGACGATAGTATCTTTGAGTCCGTGGCTCAAATACCACGCTTTGTGGGCGGCGACTGCTGCCAGAAACGTGTCTATGGCGTTTGGCTTGATGGCCGACACGCGCACTGTCGCTATGTTGCCATCGCAAACGGGCGAGGCGTTTTGCGCCAGAGCGATCGAGGTGAGCGCAGGGGTTAGGGCGATGAAGAGAATAAACGCGCGGATGGGTTTCATCGTCACGCAGAGGATCTTATCAATTTCAGGTGACACCGCAATGAAAAACGCGGGCATCAGCCGATACAAACGATCTCGATTGTGTCAGCATCGTATTTGAATCTGATGCGCGTCGTTCTGGACACCAATATTCTCGTTTCGGCCTGCTGGAAGCCGGACGGCCTGGAAGCTCAGGTTGTGGAACTTGCCACGTCCGGCAGGATCGCGGCCTGCCTCTCGACGGAAATCATCGCGGAATACCGCGACGTTTTTACACGGAAGAAGTTGGCCGCCGTGACTGACCACGCCTTCGTAATCCTCGCCGCGCTGGAGCAAAGCGCCGTTATCGTGGAGCCCGAAACCCGCGCGACGGGCTCCATCGACGAAGACGACAACCGTTTCCTCGAATGCGCAGAGGCGGCGGGAGCGGATTTCCTCATTACCGGCAACCTCCGGCACTATCCCGAGGTGTGGGGGAACACACGCATGGTTAATGCGCGCGCTTTCCTGTCCCGCTAAAGTAGAGACGTGGCCCAACAGATTGACCAAGCCCGCGTCCTGATCGTCGATGACGACGAAGCCCAGCGCTCCGCCATGAGACAGTTGCTGGGCACCTGGCGCTATGTGACCGAGACGGCCAACGACGGTCGCGATGCGCTTGACAAGCTCAACGATTTCCCGGCCGACGTGGTTGTCACAGACCTGAATATGCCGAATCTGGACGGAGCGGGTCTCCTTGCTGAACTCCGTCAATCCGCCGCCCCGCCGCCGACGATCATCCTGACTGCCTTTGGCAGCGTCGATAAGGCGGTCGAGATGGTGCGAGAATCCGGTGCATTTTGGTATCTGGAGAAGCCCGCGCAACCGCGTGTTCTGCGCGCCATACTGGAACGTGCGGTTGAGCAGTCAAAGCTGGTCCGCCGTTCACAACGACTCGAACGACAACTCTCCGAACAAGGCATGTTTGGCGGTATGGTGGCACAGTCCGTCGCCATGCGACAAGTCTTTGCTCTGCTCGAGCAAGTCGCACCCACTAAGGCCACGGTTCTGATCGGTGGCGAATCCGGCACAGGCAAAGAGGTAGCGGCGCACGCCATTCACGACATGAGCCCACGGCGCGCAGGACCATTTCTCGCCATGAACTGCGCGGCATTGCCGGAGTCTCTGATTGAAAGTGAACTATTCGGGCATGAAAAAGGCGCGTTCACTGGCGCGGCCGAACGCCGGGCAGGTTATTTTGAACTCGCCAACGGCGGGACGTTGCTACTCGACGAAATCGGCGACATGCCTATCACGACGCAGGCCAAACTTCTCCGCGTGCTTGAAGACAGGAAAGTCCGGCGGCTGGGCAGCACCAGAGAAATAGAAGTCGACGTGCGAGTGATTGCGGCGACGAATCGCGAGCTCCGCGAAGCTATCGCAAAGAACACATTCCGCGAAGATCTTTACTTTCGACTGAATGTATTCGAGATTCGCCTGCCTCCGCTACGGGAGCGGAATGATGACATTGCGCCCATCGCACTCAGGCTACTAGATGACCTGAACAAGCGGCACGAATGCCGTGTCACGGGACTGTCGCCGGATGTGGAGGTTCTTTTTGCGGGCTATGGCTGGCCGGGCAACGTGCGCGAGTTACGAAATGTTCTGGAGCGAGCAGTCATCCTTGCCGGCGAAGGCACAATTCGCCGCGAGCATCTTCCGCCGGGATTTGCCGGCTTGCCGAACAGGCTGCTGGAGACTTCCAGTGACGAAGTCATTCTGCGCCCCGGCGTCACTGTGGACGAGGCGGAGCGTCAGCTTATTCTAATGACGCTGAAGCACACCGATGGCAATCGCGCCCGCGCCGCCGAACTGCTGGGAATCAGCGTGAAAACCCTCTTCAATAAGCTACGCCAGATCAACGGCGAAACCGTGCAATGAGACTGCGCACAAGACTGCTGGTGCTTTCAGTTTCTACTGTCGCTGTGATCGTAACGGCATTATTCGCACTGCATCTGGACAGCCTTACGCGCACCTGGCTCGAAACTACGGTGGACCGCAGCAATATAGCGGGAAATCAGATCCAGTCGCTGATCCGACTGCGAATCGCCGCTACGCAGACCAGCCCGGGGACCAGCCTCGCACAGATAAAGCACAACTGGAATCGCACGGTTGCCGGCGACAAAGACCTCGCGACCATGCTGGTGGAACAGGCGGCGATACCTTCGGGCGCAATTGTTGAAATCAACGTCGTTAGCGAAGATGGCAGGGTACTCTTGTCCTCCGTCCCCACCCGTGAGGGTCAGGCAGCATTTCCCCACGAGACGCTGGCATCGGTTCGCGATGCCGGCCCGATCACGCGCCTGACGGCGATCATCGCGTCATCTACCGACTACGAAACACGCATCCCGCTCGGCATCGCGGATCAGCCCAAACCAGTCTTTGAAATCCAGATGCTGGTCTCGCCCATTTTGCTGCGAGACAAGATCATGCCGGATCTGGAAGGCACGGCACTGGTATCTCTGCTCGGGCTGTTTGCGGCGGCCGGGCTTGCCGGGCTCTCTACACATCTGGCATTGCGCCCGATTCGGCGCATCGGGCAGGCCATCGACACGCTGGCTGCGGGGCGACCGCTGGGCTTATCCTTTCAGCCAGCCGGCAGCGAAGACCGCGAAGTGGCCGCCGTTGAGTACAAGCTGAGTCTGCTCGGTGAGAAGATGCAGGGCGCACGCCGCGACGCCATCGGAACACTTGTACGCACCGTTGCCCACGAGATCAAGAACCCGCTGAACGCCATTTCGCTGCGTCTCGAAGCGCTTCGGATGCGCATCGCGGACGAGATTCCGGAGGCCGAAGGGGAAGTCGATCTCGTCAGTAACGAAGTGCAACGGCTGGACCGCGTGGTTCGAACATTCCTGGATCTGAACCAGCCGATGGAACTCGACATTAGAGAGTTCGACCCTGAAGAACTGGCCGCCACTGTGATCGAGACAATGCGTCCCGCCGCGACGCAATCACAGGTGGAACTACATCTGACTAAGCCCGTGAAGGCGTTCACAGTACAGGCAGATCGGGGTTTGATCGAACAAGGGCTGCTCAACCTGGTTAACAACGCCATCCAGGCGATGCAGACGGGCGGGATGGTGAAAACATCGGTGGCGTTCGTCAACGGCAATTGCGAAATCGTCGTGTCCGATAATGGTCCGGGGATGCCAGCGAAAGTGCTTGAAAGAATCTTCGAACCATACTTCACCACCAAGTCCACTGGTTCGGGCATCGGCCTGGCTTTCACAAAGCGCTCCATGGACCTGCACTATGGGCAAATCACAGTGGAGAGTGCCCCAGGGGCAGGAACAACGATGACGCTCTCGTTCCCGGCACTGAGGGATCGCGCGTGACTCTCAACCGGAAGGCGGCCAGCCCTGCGCTGATCGCCACGCTATTGATTTCCAGCGGCTGCTTCACGCAGAAGAAACCAACGATACCTGTGCCGGTGGCAGCACCGCAGGGCCCCGCCACCACAGCGCCTGCCGCGCCCGTTCCAGCGCCGGCGGAAACCACGCCGTCAACGACGATACCGTCAACGACAGCACCGCCAAAGCCGGCACCTGCTCAAACTGCACCAACGCCAGCTCAACCCGCGAAACCCGCGCCTACCGCCGTCACTCCGCGTCTTCCGGCCACACCCGCACCATCCCTCGGCGTGATCCTGTCTGCCGACCAACGCAAGCAGTTCGAGACGGCCTATCAGGCGGACCTGCGCCAGGCAAATGCCATTCTCAACGGACTCACGGGTCACATGCTGACGCCGAGCCAAATCGACACAGCCAACCGCGCACGCGCCTTCATCAAGCAGGCAGGGCAATTCCACGATCGCGACCTCTCCACTGCCGCCGGGCTGGCCCACAGCGCAAGAGTCCTAACGCAGGATCTGGCCGGAGCGCTTAAGTAAGCGCGCCGGCCAGATCCCTGCAGCCAGGTTAGTCAGCACTTTCGTGCTTTCGGAGTTAACTAATTTCTGGCTGTTGCCAGCAGTTTCGGAGTCGCCATGTAGCCCTTGATCGTGTCCTTGCCGACCTGGTTTACAACGACTTCGTAGGGCGTCCGGCTTCCCTGTGCCGCATAAAACTGCACCGGTTCGTTGGTGGTCTTATCCTTCTTCTCCACCAGTTTGTCGTCGGCCATCACGACGATCGTGTAGCGGTTCTTCTTTTCATCCGTCTTGGTCACGCGAATCTGGACGTCGCCGACCTTCTGCAAACCGGCCTTTTTCGCGATGGTGAACTCATAGATATTGCGGTCGCCCATCGCACGAAGTTCCCCGATCTCTTTGCCGTTGGTGGCGATGAGACCACTCATTACGCCCAGGTCGCCGGTGGCGCGCTGGAGGTCGGCGGCCGTTTTATCTACTACTGCTTTGGTGGATGCGAGGTCTGTCTTCACTGAATCGACAGAAGTGTTCACGCCGTCGATCTTCGAGGACATCTGCGTCGCAGTATCCGAGACCGAGTTCTTCACGCCCGCCAGTTCCGCGTTCACGGCTGCCTGACGTTCGGCATTCTTCTGTTCGATGCTCTTCTCAAGGTTACCCGCCACAACATCGGCATGCTTCTTCGCCGCGTCCTGCACCTTCGCGATCGATTGCGAGGTCTGCTGCTCGGTGGAATCCAGCTTGGCCTGCAGATCGCTGGCGGTTCCTGCAAGAGCGGAACTCTGCGCAGAGAGCTGCGTCTGGATGGCGGCAGTCTCGGCCTTATTGGCGTCCAGCGCGCGGCGGAGATCACTCACCTGCGAGTACTGGAAGAAGCAAAATGCGGAAACCGCGGCTCCGACTACAAGCGCGGGTACCCAAGTCGACCGGCGGTGTTCCACGGTCACTGGCACGAAAGATTCGGTGTTGTTGCTATTCTCGGTATTCATTGTACTGCCTCCGCGCAACGTTAATGCAACGCGCTGGCCAAAGCAGTGTTTGTTTATTTTCAATGAGATGCGCGCCTGCCAGAATGCCTGGCCGGTAAACATTTCCGAAGTCGCGCGGTAAATTATTCCGGTAGCCGGGGGAGTTCAGCCTGCGTCTGCGAGACTGGTAGTTCCGGATGATTTCCTTTTCCAGCATCAACAAACAGTACGGCAAACAGCTCATTTTCGTCGACGCCTCCTTTCAGTTGAACCCTGGCGAAAAAGTCGGCCTGGTTGGTCCTAACGGCTCGGGCAAAACTACGCTTTTCCGCATGGTGATCGGCGAGGAATCGCCCGACGAAGGCGATGTCTCGGTTCCGAAAAAGCTCACCATCGGCTACTTCCGACAGGACGTGGAAGAGATGTCCGGCCGCTCCGTGCTCGATGAGGCTATCGCGGGCAGCGGACGCGCCGGCGACCTTCACCATGAACTCGAAGCCCTCCAGCATGCCATGGAAGATCCTGCGCGCCTCGACGAGATGGATGCTATCCTCGCCCGGTTCGGCGACGCACAGGAAGAATACGAGCACCTGGGCGGGTATACGCTCGAGGCCCAGGCGCGGGAAGTGCTGCATGGCCTCGGCTTCGCCGACGATCAGATTGATGGTGACGTCGGCGCGCTATCTGGCGGGTGGAAGATGCGTGTGGCGCTGGCCCGCGTCCTGCTCGGCCGTCCCGACGTACTGCTGATGGACGAACCTACAAACCACCTGGATCTGGAATCCATTATCTGGCTCGAACAGTTTCTGAAGGACTTTCAGGGCGCGCTGCTGATGACTTCGCACGATCGCGAATTCATGAACAGGATCGTGTCGAAGATTGCCGAGATCGATGCTGGTGAAATCAACGCTTACTCCGGCAATTACGATTTTTACGAACGCGAGCGCGCCATCCGCGAGAATAATCAGCAGGCCGCGTTTGCGCGTCAGCAATCGATGCTGGCCAAAGAGCAGCGCTTCATCGAACGCTTCAAGACACATGCCGCGAAGGCGGCACAGGTGCAGAGCCGCATCAAAGCTCTCGACAAGATCGAGAAGATCGAGCTACCGAAGAAGCGAACTGTCGTAAAATTCGATTTCCGCGTGCCACCACGATCGGGAGATCAGGTGGCAGTGATGGAAGACCTGTGCAAAGCCTACGGACAGCGCGTGATATATGACGGCTTCAGCCTCACCATTCGCCGTGGCGAGCGCTGGGCCGTGATGGGGCGCAATGGCGCGGGCAAATCGACGCTACTCAAGATGATTGCCGGTGCAACCACGCCAGATACCGGCACAGTTCAGCTTGGTGCGAGCCTGACTATGGGCTATTTCGCACAGCAGTCGCTCGACGTGCTGAACGCCGATCTGACGATCATCGAGCAGTTACAGCAGGATTTTCCGCAGGATGGACTTGGTTCCCTGCGGTCGCTGGCAGGCGCGTTCCAGTTCTCTGGCGACGACGTGGACAAGAAGATCCGTTCGCTCTCCGGCGGCGAGAAATCGCGCCTCGCTATGGCCCGGATGCTCTACAACCCTCCCAATTTCCTGGTGCTGGACGAGCCGACTAACCATCTGGACTTAGCCACTAAGGAAATGCTGATCGACGCGCTCAAGGACTTCGAAGGCACCATGATCTTCGTGTCGCATGACCGTACCTTCCTGCGTGGCCTGGGTTCGCGCGTGCTGGAACTGGGCGGCGAAAGCGGCAAGGATCGGGTTCCACGTGTTTATCCCGGGCCTTACACTGAGTATGTTGCGGCTCTGGGGCACGAAGCTCCCGGCATCTATTCTTAAATCCGATTTTGCGAATCCCTCACAGGGATTCGGCCATCAATCCAAACGAGGAGATTCACCAAACAATGATACGTACAGCAAGCGCCCATTGGGCCGGTGGTTTGAAAGACGGCAAGGGTACCGTTTCGACGGCCAGCGGAGTCCTGGCAGAAACGCAGTATTCGTTCAGCACCCGCTTTGAGAACGGAGTCGGCACGAACCCCGAGGAACTGATCGCCGCCGCGCATGCCGGCTGCTTCAGCATGGCGCTGTCCGCGCAGTTGGGCAATGCAGGCATGACGGCCGAGTCAATCGACACGAAAGCCGCGCTCACTATGGAAAAGACGGATTCCGGCTTCACCATCACGGCAGTTCATTTGGATGTGACCGTAAAGATTCCCGGCGCGAGCGAAGAGAAGTTCGCCGAAGCGGCGCAGAACGCGAAGAAGGGCTGCCCGGTTTCGCGTGTCCTGAACGCCACGATCACGATGGACGCCAAGCTGATCGCCTAATTGCGGATTCCGGCAACGCAGAAAGGCCCGCCTCTTCGTGAGGCGGGCCTTTCTGCGTTCAGATTGTTCCGGATTTAGCGTTTCGGTGCGTAGCCACCTGTAAGGGTCAGCGTAATGCTGCGCCCAGGGAGGAGGTTCAGAAGATCGTTCGGGCTTTGCACATATGCCACAGTGCTTGTGGCTGCGGTCCCCGGCGTGATCCCGACAAGGCTGTGGCTGTTGGCGAGATTATTAATCGACAACTGGACCTTGCTGCCTCGCAGATAAGAGGTATTCTTGATTCTGTAGTTCAGAAACACATTGGCCAAACCCCACGGAGCGATCGTAACGGCCTGGTTGACAGGGTACGGAAGAGTGAGGCCATTGATGTTGTAGTTCAGCGAACCATTGTCGTTGTAATACTGGCCCACCCGCTTATAGGTGAAGCCCACATCGTAGTTATTGTGCTGCCAGAGCAGGCTGAGACCCTCGACATTGGAAGGGGTGTTGGCCACCCACATACCGCCGTTGGGATAGTTGGGACCTGTCTGATACTTCGCCGAACCCACGGTCAGGTTGGCATAGAGGCTCAGACCATAGCCGAGGACGATGTTGGACTCAGCCTCGAAGCCCTTGGTATTGGAAGGCCCGGTCGCGACGTTTACCGGCTCGCCCGTGGTCGGATCGGTGTATGTATCGTATCCGTTTTGAAAGTGAACGTAGTAGAAATCCGCGTCCAGTGTCCAGCGATTCATCTTCAGAACGGAACCCGCCTGATAGGTCTTGGCAAGGGTCGGTTTGGGCGGAGTAAGAACATTACCACCCTTGACATCGAAAACGCTGCTCACCGGAATCACGCTGCCTTCAGCGAACTGCGCGTAAGTGGACCACTGCTTCCACACGCGGTATCGCGCGTTCAGGTTCGGCAGCCAGTTGTTGTAAGTGATGCTGTGGGTCGTGAATTGCGCACCACCGATGCAGATTGGTGCACCCGTCGCGAAATCGGTACCGCTTGTTCCGCCCAGGCAACCGACGGTCTTGCCATTGTCCTGATACTGGTTCAAGACCATGTTGTATGCGGCGGCTTTCATACCTGCCGTAATCACCAACTTCGGGGCCAAGTGCCACTCATATTCGGCGAACGGCTGGAACGACTGCGTGATGAAGTGTTCGTGGAAGTTCCCCAGCGGCGTATCCTGCCCTGTGAGGATGTTTGACGGGAGCTGATAACGATCTGTGTACGCCCAGTCGTACCACGCGCCCGTGCGGAAGACTCCCCATTTTGATTCCTGGCTCAGTGTCAATGTATCGCCGGCATGACGGTAACCGTTCAGCTTGTCCACGCCGCTCGGCTTGGATGAAGTGAGGTTGACGGTCGCGCCGTTTTGATAGAACTGCTTGTTCCAGTAGCGGGTAGTATAGGCCTTGGTATCGAACTTCCAGCCATTGCCGAGATCGGACGTGAAAGCGGCATATTCGAAATCGGTTTGGACGTGATACTTGTTGTAGCCGTAATAATAAGGGTCTGGCGAACCGTTGGCAACCGGGCAGTTCAGCGTCACAGTAGTGCAGGTTGGTGTGTTGTCCTGAAGATAGTTGTCTCCGAAAGCCGCAACCTGTGCGCGCGTCGGAGTCGTTGTGTTCGGCGTATTGTTGAAGATATCTACCACGCCACCGTACAGACTGAGGCTTGTCTTCGATGAAAACCGGTGCTGGTACTTGCCGTAGCCGGCATCCCGCTTCTGGTCGTTATACGTCTGATACCCATCCGAGGTCATCGCGTTGATATTGATCAGGACG
>CAIKAS010000293.1 GCA_903825445.1 uncultured Acidobacteriia bacterium | reverse complement strand
TGTCATCAATAGCTTGCGTGCGGAAGCCGAGCGGTAGGCTCAGATGGACAGTGTCGCCATCCCGCCAGCGCCGCGTAATCGCCGCGAACGTGCGCGGCTTCGCTGCAACGTCAACGGGCTTGCCGTTTACGGAAATCTTTGCCTCGGAGTCAGACTCCAGCCAGCCGGGTATCCGCAACTGCAGCGTGAATTGCGCGGCGGACGGCACGCGTACACGCAATTCGATTTCGCCATCGTCGGGATACTGTGTCTGCTGGGAAAGCGTCACGGGAACCAGGTTTGCCGACCAGCGCACTTCGGACGGCGTATAGAGGTTGACGTAAATCGACGCGCCGCGCTTGAAGTAAATATCCAGAGCGTAATCCGCCACCGATTGGACCAGCGTGCCTGCGCAGCATGGCCATTTGCGCTTGTAATAACCCTTTTTTGCCGAGGCCTGATAATCCGAATAATAGAAGTATTCGCCATCGCCGCCGGGTTCCCGCGAGCCCAACAATGCGTTATACACGATTTGCTCGAGGCCATCGCCATAGCGTCCGTCGCCGGTGAAGCGCAGTAAATACCGAGCCAGTTTGGCATGCGCATAGCAACCACACGGCGTTTCGAAATGCTCGCGGGTTGTCGTAAGACTTTCGCCCAGCTTGCCTTCATGCGGAGGCACGAAGGCTTCTTTCGGCCCCCAGCCACCGCTGGCGAACTGCTGGGTTTCCGCCAGCATGTTCCAGGCATTGCGAATGGCGTCGAGATACTTCGGCTCGCCCAGTACCTCGTAAGCGCGTGCGGCGGAGCTGAGCGCGATCACGTGGCTGTAGGCGTGTTTACCCGGTAACAGATTGCGATTTTGGGCCAGCGGATCGAAGTACTCGTGATCGAGCAGATAGGTCCGGGCCATCTCGTGATACTTCTTGTCGCCCGTGAGTTGCCAGACGTTGAACAGATTCTCCGGCAGGATGTACGGTTCGTCGTAGGGCGCCTGCTTCGGACTATCGGGGCCGCGATCATAGGTGTGATCCGGGATATGGGGGATCGCGCCTTTGATTACTTCGGTCAGCAATTTGCGCGCGTTCGGATCTCCCGCAAGATTGTGCGCATCGAGCAGGCCGGCCTCGTATTTATCGAGTACATAGCAAGGCCATGTGACAGCTGCCTTCTCGCTTGCGTACGGATAGCCATCGTGCGCGAGCGTCGCGGCGTATCCGCTCACGAGCGCGTGCACTTTCTGCGCACAGGCCGGGTCCCTTGTGGTGCAGTAGATTCGCGAGAGCCCGGAAATGAATTGACCGAGGTTATGCCCCGGAACGAAACCATCGGCATCGTACCAGCCACCCATATCGTCGCCAGGCGCGGGCAAGCCGGCGCGCTGGCGGTACACCTTGAGCAGTCGATCGTTATCGAGCGAGAGAAAGTGGCTGTGGACGGCGTCGTACTGGCGCTTGAGCGGACCACCGGTGAGCGTCACCGCACTGTAAGGAAACTCAGTGAGATGGCCGGCAGCGGTTACTGACGGAGCCCCGATCAAAGACGCGGTGCCTGCTATTGCCGCGGTTTTTAGAAAGTGGCGTCTGTTCATGCCGCGAGCCTCAATGCGCGATCAGGGTAAATTGCCGACGCAGCGAAAACCGAAGTTATTGACTCGGTCGACCGGCGGATTGGTATGGCGATACGACACCCGAATATTGGCGGGCGTAGTATCCCAGGCACCGCCCCGCAGTACCCGCTGTGTCCCCGTCGCAGGACCGATTGGATCAGTGACCGCGGCATCGGTAAAGTACGTTGCCAGGTAATAGTCCGACACCCACTGCCAGACATTGCCCAGCATGTCGTAGAGCCCCCAGGCATTTGGGAGTTTCTGCCCCACGCTCTTTGGGCCATTGCCGTTAGAGAGGAGCTTTTTCGGATATTTGGTGGGGTCTTCCCGGAACAGGTCAGTGCTTTCTATCGGCTTCCTGCCGCTGTTATCGCCGTACCAGGCGATCGTCTGCAAAACGCCGTAAGTATAGTCGGTGGTCCCGGCGCGAGCGGCATACTCCCACTCAGCTTCGGTGGGAAGTCGCATGCCGGCCCAACTACAGAAGGCGCCCGCTTCGCTCCAGGTTTCAAAAACCACAGGCTGCGCCGGATCCGCCGCTTCGTTGATTTTCCGTCCATATAAATCGACAGTCGGAAGCGGTGGTGTTCCCGTAGCGTCCTCGTACCGTTTCCAGGCGGCAACGGTGACGGGCGTCGTCCCCATCCAGAAGCCGTGGGTAATTTCCACGGGATGGCGAGTCTCATCGGCCGCACAGCGCTGGTCAGTGAGGGAACAACCCATATTGAACTTACCGGGCGGAATCCACGCGTACTTTTGGCCGTCTTTGGCGTTGATTCTGGTCTGACCGGCGTTGGGAGCGGGTGCCTGGGCGCTCAATGTCACCGCGAGCAAACCCGCCATCAGCGAGATCGCCGTCTGTTTCGCGCGCGGTTTCATAAAGTTCCAGCCTGTCTTCTTTTGTTCCAATTGTTCTCTGTTTCCTGAGCGGCTTCCTGAACGAGGCCCGGCGGACCGGAATCGGTCCCTCAGTTCAGGATATTACGAGGTGACGCGCGATTCGGGCCGGCGCGGACGCCGGATACAAAGCCAGGATCTACTGACGGGAATTGAGGAAGGTACGTTTCGGGAATTAACGAGACAAGGGAGCGATGGCGGGAATTGCGGGCGCACTGGCCACCGCTTCGGCGCATTTGTCCATCACAGAATCGAGCTCCACATGATCCCGACCCTTGCCGAACAGCAGCCGGGGCTCCCCCTGGTTCCACTCAAAGGAACAGACATTGATACCGCGCGCCGCGTTGTCGTCTCTAACCCGCGTGAGTATCTGCTTTTGGTCCTGGCCGGGAAACCTGGCCAGCGCCATATTGAGATGATCCACCGAATCGTCGAAATACGGCGGCTCCGGTGGCTCAACTACTGGACTTGCCGTGCCGGCACCGGTGGATGCGCCTGCCCTCGCGGACATCGGTGCTGCCCCGGAGGTGTCCCGCAAGTGATTCAATTCCTGATACATCGCTATAGCCCACAATCCGCAGACCGCGGTAAATGTCAGTGAAACGGCTGAAACGGCAATCCAGGCTTTCCGGTGGCCAGTGGACGCCACAAGTGGATCTATCGGCGGACCCGGCTCAAAACTAAGGCGAAATGCGTGCTCCGTCGCCAGACGCGTATCGAGGTCAGATGCGGGTTGCGCCATGGCCTGCGCGTTCGCCGGACTCTCAGTCTGCTCGGAAAACGAGGCGATCTCGGCTTCCAACTGACGAAGATGTCGATTCAACCGTGAAGCACTGCGTTTGGGTTGGCGCGAGTTAGCGTCCGGGGATCGAAGCAGAGCCGAGAGTAATTTAAGTTCCAGCCGGCATCGTCGAACCAGTTTGGCCGCGGCAATTGGTGGTGAATCGTGGCCCCTCACGCGGGACATTGTGTACAGTTCGCGCGATTCATGCGGGATTGTAGTCTCGGCGGGCATACCGGTAGGCGCAGAGCTTCCTGAGCACTGAGCTGGAATTCTTTTTTGAAAGGTACTTATCGACCACACAGGGAGGACGTTTGAGGAAACTCAATTCCGCGATAGGATGGAGGCCATGAGCGAATCCGTTGCAACACGCGCATACAAGATTGTGGAATTCGGTGAGTTGCCGGTCCAGCCATGCCCTTGCGGGACCACGCAACGCGCGTTCTACGACGTGCCGGATTATCCCGGCACGATTCACCTCACCCGTATTTCCGAAGACGCTCAGCTGCACTATCACAAACGGCTGACGGAGACCTACTATTTTCTGGAATGCGGGCCGGAAGCCAGTATGCAACTGGATGACGAGACGGTTCCGGTGCGCGCTGGCATGTGCGTCATGATTCCCCCTGGCGTGCGCCACAGGGCAATCGGTAAAATGACCGTGCTGAATATAGTTTTCCCGAAGTTCGATCCCGCCGACGAATGGCTGGACTAATCGGACCTTCCCCATGGAACGCCGCTATCTTCGCCGTGTGATCCTGCTTGCGGGGCTGCTGCTGTTCACGCTTTGCGCTGGTACGGTGGGCTTCCGCGTCATTGAAGGCTATCCGCTGTTCGACGCCTTCTACATGACCCTGATCACGGTGACGACCGTCGGATACCAGGAGGTGCATCCGCTGAGCTCGGCTGGACGCGCATTTAACTCCGCGCTTATTATCTTCGGCGTCAGCGTCGTTTTCTTTGCCGTGGGGACAATGACGCAGACCATCATCGAAATGGAACTTCACGACCGTTTCGGAAAGAGACGCACCAGGAAAGCCATTATGAAAATGCAGGACCACTTCATTGTTTGCGGCTATGGCCGTGTGGGGCGCAATGCGGCGCTCGAACTGCAGAAAACAGGCGTGCCGTTCGTCGTGATTGACCGCAACGAACAGCGTCTGGCCCGCGCGGCGGAGGCCGGAATGACGACGCTGGCGGCCGATGCCACGCGCGACGAGACGCTGCGGGAAGCCGGAATCCATCGCGCACGGGGCTTTGTGGCAGCGCTGGCCACGGATGCCGACAACGTGTTCGTTATTCTCACGGCACGGAATCTGAATGCGGATCTGACGATCGTCACGCGCGCCTCAGAGGAAGAAGCCGAACCGAAGCTGCGACGTGCCGGTGCCGATATTGTGTTCTCGCCCTACAGCATGGCCGGGCAGAAACTGGCGCAGTCGCTGGTGCGGCCGCACGTGGTGCAGTTCCTGGATTTCGCGGCAGAATCGATGGGACTCGATGTCATGATCGAGCAGTTCCGCGTCGATGGCGGGGGTGGCGCGGACAAAACGCTGCGGGAACTGATGTTGCGCGGAGATACCGACGTGATCGTGCTGGCAGTGCGCAAGCCCGATGGCAGTATGGTGTTCAACCCTGCGCCCGACACGCGAATCACAGCCGGTGAGTTCCTGATCGCGATGGGCGCACAGGCCCATCTGCGCGCATTCGACGGCGTGCTGGCAGGGCTAAACCGATAGGACAAGTCACGGATGACCCGCGTCAGGGCGTCACGGTAACAGTTGCGGTTTGAGACGTGCCGCCGGAACTTGCCGTAACCGTCACGGATGTGGAAGCCGTCACCGTCTTAGTCTGTATACGCAGCGAACCGCCTGTCATACCCGGCTCCGCGATTACACTTGACGGAACGGGAAGTGCGGCGTTACTGCTGGTGAGCGTGATAATCGCTCCCGCAGATGGAGCCGGACTACTCAGCGTCAGGTTCAGGGTAGCGCTCGATCCGCCTTTCACAGACGATGGACTGATGGATGCGGCCGTAAGAGTCGGAATCACCACGGGCGCGAGAGTCACCGTGGCTGTCTGCGAACTTCCGTTGTAACTGGCAGTGAGAGTCACCGATGTGGAGGTTTTCACAGCCGTCGTCGTCACAATCACGAAGAACTCTTTCAGCCCCGCTGGTATCGTCGCCGAAGCAGGCACTGGAAACGCTGCCGGGTTGCTGCTGGCGAGAGTTACAGAAGCACCGCCCTGCGGAGCCGACGCGCTTAGCTGAATTGTCACCAGCACGGGAACTCCGCCCGCGACACTGGTCGGCGACAGGCTCACTGAACTCAGCGTGGGCAATGCCACCGGCGTGAGAGTAATGCTCGCCGTCTCGGTCCCGCCGTTGTATTTTGCCGTGATGATAACGGTTGTGGACGCGGTAACAGAAGAAATCTGCGCGCTCACACTCGCCGACTTCGTGCCCGATGGCACGGTCACGCTGGCCGGAACTGAAACGGCGGCGTTGCTGCTCGAAAGCGTTACGGTCGCCCCGCCCGGAGGCGCGGATGCACTCAAAGTGACGGTCACAAACGTGGCGGACTGTACGCCTGCGCTCGCCTGCGATAGGGCAACAGAAACCAGAGTTGGCAACACGACCGGGGTCAGCGTGAGGCTGGCAGTCTGGGTGCCGCCATTGTAATTCGCAGTGATTGTCACAGGGGTGGACGCAGTAACGGTCGTGGTTTGCACGGTGGCCGAAGCTGTCTTCTGGCCTGCGGGCACCAGCAGCGTCGCGGGAACCGGGAAGGCGGAACTGTTGCTCGTGAGGCTAATTTTAGCTCCGCCTGTCGGCGCCACCGCACTCAGTGTGGCGGTCACCTGGACGCCCGCACCGCCTGTTACGCTCGGCTGGGAAACGGAAACCGAACTCAGGTTTGGCAACACGACGGGCATTACAGTCACACTCGTTGTTTGGCTGGCGCCACTGTAAGTGGCCTTGATTGTGGCAGTAGTTGATGCCGTAACCGCGGTTGTTTGTACCGTCACGCTTGCCTGCTTCTGTCCTGCGGGAACTGTGATACCGGCAGGCACAGGGAAGGCTGCGCTGGTGCTCGAAAGCGTAATCGACGCGCCACCAGAAGGCGCTGCGCCACTGAGGTTAACCGAGAGAATCGCACTGACGCCGCCGGTTAGGGTCGATGGCGTGACGGCGATGGAAGTGAGAGTGGTGGGAGGTACCGGCGAAATCGTAACGCTCGTCGATTGCGAACCGCCGTTGTAAGTGGCCTTAATACTGGCCGTGGTCAAAGTCGTGACAGTGGTCGTTTGCACTGTGATGCTGGCCGATTTTGCGCCTGCCGGGACGCTAATACTGGCAGGCACCGGAAATGCTGCACTGCCGCTGATGAGCGTCACTGTCGCGCCACCAGTGGGTGCCGCGGCATTCAATGAGACGGTCAGAAACACGCTGGCGCCGCCTGTTACGGTGGCTTGTGACGTGGCTACAGAAGTGAGACTCGGCAGCACGACCGGCGCAATGGATACGGTTGCGGTCTTCGTCGCGCCGCTATACGTAGCCGTTAACGTCACCGATGTAGCCGCCGTGACTGCCGCTGCCACCACGTTGACACTGCCAGTGAACTGTCCGGCTGGAACAACGACGCTTGCGGGAACCGGGAACGACGCGCTGCTGGCGGCGAGGGTCACTGTCGCGCCTCCGCTGGGGGCCGCACCCGAAAGTGAAACCGTAACCGTTGCTGTTCCGCCGCCTGCAATGGCAGAAGGACTGATCGATACCGAACTCAACGCGGCAGGTGCGGCTTTAATCAGCGACCAGTCCGTGGCCAGAGCATAGGCGCTCACCGAACCGAGTCCTGTGGCCAGGTCGTACCCCGGGCCCGCCGCATAACCGAATGACCCTGTCGTGCAACCCGAAGTTCCCGTGCGACAGGGAACCGCGCTTGTGCCTGTTGTGATGTCGTGAAAGGCGTCTCCGTAATTCTGCGCCAATGGATACAGGATCGGATTGATATTGCCAAGTCCAGCCTTTTTCAGCGCGCCGGTCTTCACCTGATAGTGATTCAGCAGCACCGTGATGCCTGCGAACATCGGCGTGGCGAGCGACGTACCGCCAATGATGCTTGCGCCGGTGATTCCGCCCGCGCATCCGCCGTTTGTGCAGACAATCGCGCCGTCATGGTCTGCCGAAGACGTCATCGCAACGTCGGGAACGTCGCGCGCTCCATCGGGCGGAACGCCGGCACCAGCCTGCCAGGAAGGCTTGGTAAACTGCGCGCTCGGGCCACCGCCCGTGGCCCCCAGGCCACCGCCGTCCGCCGTTTGGTTCCAAACGGCTTCAGGAATGTACGCAGTCGCCGACCCGTTGTTGGCGTTGTTTGTCGCATTCCAGTAAGTGCCGCTGCCTTCGTTGAACTGCGTCCCGCCAACACCGGTGACCTCCGGGATACTGGCCGGAAGCGTCACTGCCAACCCCTGTGTCGCCACGCTCGCGCTGTTGTTCTCACAGCCAAAGGCGCCGGTATCGCCGGAGGCCGAAAGCAACGTGATTCCCTCGGCAACGGCCTGCTGTGCAATGGTCCGCAGCGAAGCGCCTTCCGCCGCCGCTCCGGTCTCGCAGGTTCCGTAGCTGATGCTGACGACAGGCGCCAGATCCTGCGTCACGGCGTATTGAAGCGCATTGAACACGTTCGTGCTGTAGACATAGAGCACGCTGGCATTTTTCGCCATCGCGCCCGCCCATTCCACATCTAAATCAGCTTCGGTTATGTCACCCGACACGATCCCCGGAACCGTCAGATTCGGTACGGAGACCAATTGCGGGTCATTCCTGGTAAGACCAAACAATGCGCGGAACTGATCAACATCCGCCAGATTGATCGCCGACTGCCCGACGATTGCGACACTCTGGCCCGTACCGTCATAACCATTGCTGTAGAGAGTATTGAGGTTGTAGATTGTTGCCGCATCACCAGGCGCCAGATAGTGGTTGCCCGAACCGGATGTGTACGCTGTATGCGTCTGCGTGCGGGGATGCTGAGGAAGAAAATCGTCCAGCCCACGGAAGCCCGCCACGATGCCTGCGAATGCGTCCGGCACACGCGGTTCGGTGGCCGTGGCAAAGTGACTCTCGCCGCCAACGGAATAACGATGAATCTCGGCACCCAACGCGGAAGCCACAGTTTCAGCCGTTCCGCTGAACGAGATGACGTTACGGCTCTGGGCAACGCCACGAATCGTAAATCCCCTGGCGGCCAGCCAGCTGGTGATCTGCGCGACGTCGCGTTCGGTTGGCCCGAAGCGCGCCGCATACTGCACGGGTGTGAGCCAATTGTGATAATCGGGTGACGCCGGGTCCAGTTGAGCGGCCAGAAGTGATTCCAGATCTGCCTGCTGAGCGGGCGACGGCTTCAGTGTGAGCACCAGATCGTTAAGCAGAAACGCAGCTTCAACTGCGCCATCATCCGTACCCGAAAGCGCGCGGGCATTAATGTGGCCCGGGATCGTGACACTCTGGGCCGATACCTGGCCGATCGCCACCGCTGCCAATGCAGCCGCGGCAATAAATCGCGTCAGAGCGACTTCCAGCAGTCTCTTATTCACCGGCACTCCTCCGAAATTGGTCTATCCCACTCACCGCGCAGGAGAAAACGTTACTCCGGCAGACGCGGTACACCCGGTTCCGGGTTTCCACAATAATGGAATACGCTGCTAATCTGACACGGTATCTCGGCCTCGACCCGATGGCAAGCCCCCGCGGCCCATTATTTAGCGTACTGGTTTGTTAAGAGTGCATATCGGCAGTTCGCGGCGCATTTTCCACCAGAAAAATCTTATCTCTGGTCGAGCGGAGCGAAAGCGCCAAAGCTGCCGTGCGCATATAACAGCGGTTCCGCCGTCGTACCGCGCGAACGAATCGCCTGAATCTCGCCGAAAAGAATACCGTGAGTGGCAACCTCTTCCAGCCTGGTCAGGCGGCAATCGAAGGTTGCGAGAGCGGTTTCAAGAACGGGCGCGCCGGTGGAAAGTGTGCTCCACTCGCCGGTCTCGAAACGTTCTTCACCCTGAATAAGACCAGCGAAACGCTCCGCCAGTTCGCGATCCTCAATGCCCAACACGTTGACGGCAAAAATGCCGGACTCGCGGATCGCCGCGAACGGTGCTATTTGGCGGTTTACGCAACACAGCAAAGTCGGTGGATCGGCGGAAACGGAGCAGACTGCCGTCGCCGTGAGACCCTGGCGTCCGCCGTCGGAAGTCATCGTCGTGATGAGGCAGACATGCGCAGCAAGATGCCGCATGCCGGACTTGAACGACTCGGAGTCGGCAACGCTCATGAGAAATGGACCAAGAGAGAGGTTATCGCACGCCGGGGTGCGCAAGAAAGTGACCGTCTGGCGTCACGTGACCAACCTCCGCCGATACAGTTCCGGGAGCGCTTAATTCGAGGTGGCCTTCTGATTCTTCACTTGCAGTTCATTCACTACCTGGAGGACGTTTGGAACAGCGGCTGCCACTACTGCTGCCTGCCCGCGTCCGGATTCGGAATCCACATTGCCCTGCAGCGTGACCACGCCGCTCTTCACCACGAAGTTAACGTTCTTCCTGAAGTTGTTCTGAATCAGCGCGGCGTCCATGTTTTCGCTGATGCCCTTGTCGTAGTCCGCGTTCATCTTTTTCGCGTCGCTCGCACCGTTGGTGGGCACAACCGCGATCTGGTTCGCGATGACCTCACCGCCAGCCATGGACGTGGCGATAGATTCGGCCTGAGCTTTAAAGGTGTCGGACGCGACGTTCCCGCCGAGAGTAATTACACCCTTCTCCCGATCCTGTTGCATGGAAACATCTTGCAGGCCAGCGGCGTCCAGCGAGTGCCGGAGCGTGACGGCGATGTCAGGCGATTTGGCGGGCGAACTGGCGCAGCCGGTGAGCAGACCGGTTGCAATGATTGTGATCAGGGTCAGACGGCCATGGAAGGTTTTCATGGCTTCCCTTGATGCACGGGATGCGCCAACCTGCCCGGATCACGAGTACTGGCTTCCCGCTTAGCGTGCCGCTAACAGTGCACGTAAACGTCGCGCCCGCTCCGGTGCGCGCAACTGCCGCAACGCCTTCGCTTCAATCTGGCGGATACGTTCACGCGTGACGTCGAACTCCTGGCCGATTTCTTCGAGGGTATGTTCGCGCTCGCAGCCAATGCCGAAGCGCAACCGGATCACCTTCTCCTCTTTCGGGGAGAGCGTCTTCAGGATGCCTGCGGTTTCGTCGCGAACATTGGTTTCAATGACGGCGTCAACAGGCGATCCCACCCAGCGATCTTCAATCAGATCGCCCAGTGCGGATTCCCCGTCGCGGCCAACCGGCGTTTCAAGCGAAACAGGGTCGCGCGAAATGGTTTTCAGCTTCTGGACCTTTTCGACCGGAATATCCATGCGGCGGCTGATCTCGTCGTTGGTGGGCGTGCGGCCCATTTCCTTTTCGAGCTCGCGTGACGCACGCAGGAACTTGTTCATGCTCTCGTTCATGTGAACGGGAATACGAATGGTGCGGGACTGATCCGCAATTGCGCGCGTAATCGCCTGACGGATCCACCACGTGGCGTAGGTTGAAAACTTGTAGCCGCGGCGGTATTCGAACTTATCGGCCGCGCGCATCAAGCCAAT
>CAIKAS010000292.1 GCA_903825445.1 uncultured Acidobacteriia bacterium | reverse complement strand
GTTGTCATCGATTGCGACATCAAGGAGCTCCACTACGGCACCTTCAAAGCCCTCCATGATGTCTCGCTCGACTTTCCCGCGAACAAAGTTACGGCGCTGATTGGGCCGTCGGGTTGCGGGAAGTCTACGTTTCTCCGCAGCCTGAATCGCATCAACGAAACGATTCAAGGCACACGAATCGACGGTGAAATAACGCTGGATGGGGAAGACGTCCTGAAGATGGATGTCACGAGTCTCCGGCGGCGTGTTGGCATGGTATTTCAGCGGCCCAACCCGTTTCCGAAATCGATTTTTGAGAATGTGGCGTATGGCGTCCGGGTCAATGGACTTGCCAGCCGCTCCGAAATGCCCAATATCGTGGAAAAGAGTCTGCGCCGCGCCGCGTTGTGGGACGAAGTGAAGGATAAGCTGAACGAGTCGGCGCACGCTCTTTCGGGCGGGCAGCAGCAACGCCTGTGTATTGCGCGGGGTCTCGCCGTAAACCCCGAAGTGCTCCTTCTCGACGAGCCATGTTCCGCGCTTGACCCCATTGCGACCGCCAAGATCGAAGATCTCCTGGTTGCAATCAAGGATCAGTGCACCATCGTGATCGTGACACACAACATGCAACAGGCCGCCCGTGTGGCCGACAGCACGGGCTTCTTCCTGCTCGGCCGACTGATCGAACACGACAGTACCGACGTAATCTTCAAGAACCCGTCGAAGAAGGAAACAGAAGATTACATCACAGGACGCTTCGGGTAGAAGACATTTGGGCTGCGGCTTTCGGCCGATTTCTGGAGGCTATTTTTTTGCGGGAGGTAACGGTTTGCGTCGTTTTGAAGTAGAATTTGCAGCCTTGAACAATACGCTGATGGAGATGGGCTCCATGGTGGCGCAATCGATCCACCGTGGTGTTCACGCCCTCGTGGAACGCAATGCCGAGTCCGCTTATCATGTACGCCGGGACGAAGGCCGCATCGACGAATGCGACATTCGGGTAGACTCCATGGCTGCCAGTCTGATCGCGCTCGAACAGCCGGTGGCGAGTGATATGCGGCTGGTGGTGGCCGCCATTAAAATCAGTACCGACCTGGAACGGATGGGCGATCTGGCCCTCAACATCGCCACGCGCGCGCTCTCGCTGATGGATAGCCCTGAGTTACCGGTTCCAATCGTATTGACCGATATAGCGCGGCTGGTGGAATCGATGGTGCTGCGCAGTCTGGAGGCGTTCGTGCAGCGCGACGCCCTTATCGCACGCGAAGTACTGGCTTCAGACCACGGCGTGGACAACATGCGTGCGGCAATACAGGATCAGGTGGTTCGGTTGATGAAAAGCGATCCGGATTCCGTCGAACGCGCGCTCGATCATCTGGTCGCGGCGAGAAGTCTGGAACGCATAGCCGACCATGCGAGGAATATCGCAGAAGGCGTGATCTATCTGGTGGAAGGCGTGGACGTGCGTCACATGACTGCGGCGCTATCGTCGTAAGCTGTCTGTAAGTTAAAACTTAAAGTTTTGTTCCCGGCGAAAGCAGATGGTCGAGCACACCAGACAGGCCATCCACCGTCAGTGCCTTATCGTCCGTGCCTTCGTAATCGTTGCGGATCATGCCCTGCGCGTCGATTACAAACAAGTGCGGGAAGTGCACCTGAGGATTCGACGGAGTCACCTCCAGGTAGGAAGCGATCATCTGGCCGCTGTCAAACACAATCGGCCACGCAATGCCGTGCTTCAGCGCAAACGCGTCGGCTTCCGCGAATGTATCGGGTAAGGTCACCACGGAGATGATTCCTACTTTGTCGCCGTATTTCTGGTGGACCCTGACCAGCGTATCTGCTAATTGGCTGCAGGTTGGGCAGGTCGTCAGCATAATGTCAACGATCAGAACCTTTCCCCGATAGTCCTGCGGATCGTGCTGGCGGAACTTTGAATCCGCAAGCGAAAAGCCAGGCGCTCGTCGGTTAGAGAACTGTCCCGCGGCAGGCAGGAGCAGGGCGACGGCAAGCAGAACGACAGCTGATTTCATGGTTAAAACTCTCATTTTGGGCGTTTGGCCAGATCGCGCAGCGAAGCCTCGTAAGGGGCACGCGCCACGCCTCTCTCCGTAATGATAGCGGTAACGTATCGATTGGGTGTGACATCGAATGCGGGATTACGCACCTCGGTACCGGTGGGAGCCACCTGGACGCCGAAGACATGAGTGACCTCGCTCGCGCCGCGTTCTTCGATGGGAATTCCGCCACCGTCGGCGAGCGTAAGATCCAGCGTGGAGATCGGTGCGGCCACGTAAAACGGAACGTTATTCTCTTTCGCCAGCACCGCCACGCTGTAAGTGCCGATTTTGTTAGCCACATCGCCATTGGCGGCGATGCGATCCGCTCCAACTACGACGCTGCCGATCTTCCCGGACTTCAGGAAGTGGCCGGCCATGTTATCGGTAATCAAAGTAGCGGGAATGCCGTCGTGCTGCAGTTCCCAAACGGTTAGTCTCGCGCCTTGCAGAAACGGACGCGTTTCATCGGCATAGACGCCAATCTTCTTGCCGGATTCCACGGCCGCGCGGATCACACCCAGGGCGGTGCCATAACCGGCAGTCGCCAGCGCGCCCGCGTTGCAGTGGGTAAGGACGATGGAGTCGTCCGGGATGAGCGATGCCCCGTGCTGGCCCATGGCCCGATTGATCGCGATGTCTTCCTCGCGCACCAGGATAGCTTCCCGAATCAGCGCATCGCGGACCTCGGCGAAGGGCCTGTCGCGAAGACCGACGTACAACTTCTTCATGCGGTCGATGGCCCAGAAAAGATTGACCGCGGTGGGCCGGGTACCCGCGAGTTCCGCGCAGATTTCTTCAACCTGCGCATCGAGATTCGCAGGATCCGAGCCTGCGACTCCGATCGCCACTCCCATGGCGGCGGCCACACCGATCGCGGGCGCGCCGCGAATCACCATGGTGCGAATCGCATCAGCCACCTGGTGGTAATCGCGACAGGTGATGTAGGTTTCTTCCGCGGGGATGCGCGTCTGGTCGATCATGACCACGCCTTCGGTGGTCCATTGAATGGTTTCAATCATGAGATGTCTATTTCTTTGTCAGTGGGTTTCCGGTCACTACCAGCACCAGAAACGGCAATAAATTGTACGCAATGTGAACTATTGTAGAGGCTCGGGTGGAACCGGAAAGATGGCGGATGATACCGAGCACGAATCCAACCACCATGATGAGGACACCGCTCTGCCAGATGAATGCATTTTGCATCAGGTGCATGGCGCCGAAAACCGCGGACGTGGCCAGAATGCCGGGCAAAACACCGAACGAGCTCGTGAGGACTGGCTGCAGAAAACCCCGAAAAAGCAACTCTTCGATGATGGGCGCCAGAGTGATCCCAAAAAGTGCTACGGCAATACGGCTGGCTGGGTCGCCCAGCAGCTTATCGAAAGGAGTGTCTACTTCCGGCGTACGAAGCACCTTTTCCAGCACGCCAACGCCAAGCGAAAGCGCAATTCCGAGGATCGCCAGGGAGCGCGGCGTAAACGGCGTGGGCTTCGACCATCCCAGGGAATCGAAAACGCCTTTGCCGTGGTTGGCAAACATGACCTTGAGAGCGAGAAACAGAACTGCGTAAACTACACCCTCTTCAATCACGCTCCACATGCCGGACTGTTCCGGCAGATGCAACCATGGCGCCGCGGTCGCGACCAGGAAACCGGACGCCAGGAACAAGGCCGCAGCGACGAACAATTCCGCGAAGCCCCAAAACGGTCGCTCAGGCTCCGCCAATATGAGAGGCGTCATCTGCTAGCCGTTCCAGTCCCGCGCTCAAGCAAAGCGGCAGCCAGCAACGGAATCATGATTTCGTGGTGACCTGTTAGTGAGTATCCGTGTCCCCCTGCCTGCGCGTGCGGACGTTCGACCACGTTGACACGCGGCCGGTAGTGCTGCAGAAAGTCCAGATTCACGGTAGTGAAGTCACGCACTTCATGGCCGAGATTGCGGGCAGTGGAAACGGCCTTGAGAAACACTTCGGGCATTACGACCGCGGATCCCGCGTTGATATAAACCCCGCCATCGTTCAGTTCTGAAACCATGGTGCAGAAGAGGCGAAAATCCCGGTGAGTCGCAGCACCGAGGGCGACGGGATCGCAGGCGGGATGCGCATGTGGCGTATCCGTCCCGAATGCGACGTGGACGGTGACAGGTGTCTTTGCCTGCCATGCCTGCAGCAGGAGGCTGGCTGACCGGTGGGCGGCAGAGGAAAGTCGATCCAGAGCCGCGCCCAGCGATGCTCCGACACCCAACTCCGCATCAATCGCCACGTTCCACTCTCGCCCTGTCTCTTCCGCCGATCCGAAACGACCGTCAGGGAGGACTGCCTCGACGTCTTCACTAGTCGAACCGCACAGCGCGATTTCGAAATCGTGAATCGACGCCGAACCGTTCATGGCGAATCCAGTCGCGAAACCCTTATTCATCAGATCGATCAAAACTGGCGCCATACCGCACTTGATCACATGCCCGCCGAGTCCCCACAGGATCGGCTTGCGCTTTTGGCGGGCGGCGAGAATGGCGTCCACTACAGCGCGGAAAGAATCTCCGGCCAAGATGTGCGGCAGGCTGTCGATCAGCCCCGCGACGCCAGAACCTGCGACGTAAGGCCGGGCGAAATCGGCTTGATTCACCTTGCCGCCGCGGTCCTTCAGGGAAACGGTTTTCAGACCGGAGAGGTCCATGGGCTCGGGCATGTTGGATGCCATCAGGACATCACCTTCTTCAACGCCATGCCGGTAAAACTTTTCTTCGAGCGCATTACCTGCTCGGGTGTCCCGGAGACGACGATACGGCCGCCATCCTCGCCCCCATCGGGGCCAAGGTCGACGATCCAGTCGGCGCTCTTGACGACATCCATGTTGTGCTCGATCACTAATACAGTATTGCCGAGATCCACCAGTTTTTGCAGCACTTCCAGAAGTTTTCTTACGTCTTCGAAGTGCAGGCCAGTAGTTGGCTCGTCCAAAACGTAGAACGTGCGGCCAGTTTGCTTACGGCTGAGTTCTTTTGCCAGTTTAATGCGCTGCGCTTCGCCGCCGGAAAGCGTGGTGGACGATTGCCCCAGATGAATATAGCCCAGCCCTACCTCCACCAAAGTCTTCAGCTTCGGGTAAATCTGCGGATTTGCTTCCAGAAGTGGCAGGGCCTCTTCCACCGTCATCTCCAGCAGGTCCGCGATGGAGCGGTTCTTGTACTTGACCTGCAGGGTCTCGTGGTTGTACCTGCGCCCGCGACACACATCGCAGGTTACGTAGACATCCGGCAGGAAGTTCATTTCGATACGCCTCAGGCCGTCGCCCTGGCAGGCCTCGCAACGTCCGCCCTTCACGTTGAAGCTGAAGCGCCCCGGTTTGTAGCCCCGTTCGCGTGAATCCGGCAACATCGCGAAGAAATCGCGGATCGGCGAGAAGAGGCCTGTGTATGTGGCGGGGTTGGAGCGTGGAGTGCGACCTATAGCGGACTGGTCGATGCGGATGATTTTGTCGATCTTATCGATGCCCGTAATTTTCCCGTGCTCTCCCGGTGCGGCATAGGAGCCATAGATTTCGCGGGCGAGCGCCTTGTGCAGGATGTCGTTCACCAGCGTCGATTTCCCGCTGCCAGAAACGCCGGTCACGACGATCAGCTTGCCGAGTGGGAACTCCACGTCCACGTCTTTCAGGTTGTGTTCGTTCGCGCCTTCGACGCGGATCGATTCGCCGCTACCTGCCCGGCGTTTCTTCGGCACGGCGATTTGCAGATCGCCGGCAAGATAGCGGCCGGTCAGCGACGCCTTCGAAGCGCGGATATCGCCGGGCGTACCGCTGGCCACAAGTTCACCGCCCAGGCGTCCCGCGCCGGGGCCGAGATCCAGCACGTAATCGGCCCGTTCGATGGTGTCGGCGTCGTGCTCGACAACCAATACGGTATTTCCCATGTCCCGCAGTTCGGTCAGGGTATCGAGCAACCGGTCGTTGTCGCGCGGATGCAGGCCGATGGAAGGTTCGTCGAGCACATAGAGTACGCCGCGGAGCTTCGAGCCAATCTGGGTGGCGAGCCGGATGCGCTGCGCTTCTCCGCCGGAGAGTGTGGAAGCGCTGCGGTCCAGACTCAGATAGTGCAGTCCGACTGACTCAAGGAACTCCAGCCTCCGCCGGATCTCATCGACAATGCGCCCTGCGATTTGTAGTTCGCGATCAGCAAACGTCCAGGAGCGGGCAGTGAGGAGCGCCCGTGAAATCGGCATCCCGGAAAACTCGGCGATGGACACGTTATGAACGCGCACCGCCAGGCTGGAAGCGCGCAGGCGTTTGCCACCGCAAGCAGCACAGGGCACGGGCGACATGTAATCCGTCAGGCTTTCGCGGTAATCCTGGTGGGCATCCTCGTAGATCTCGGCCAGCACCGCGAGTATCCCAGGGAAATCTTTGTCCCCGATCTTGCCACCCTGCATGAGAATGCCGCGCGATTTCGCCGCTATTTTCTCCCAGGAAGTGGTCTTCAGTTTGATGCGCAGCGACTTGGCCGCCGCTTCCACGTGTGCGGTCAAGCGACTGGACGCCGCCGCTGGTCCGAGTCCACCATCGAGCAGCGGTTTCGAGGCGTCCACAATGACCTTGGCGGCGTCGAAGGCCCACGTACTGCCGATACCGGAACAGGTCTCGCAAGCACCGTACGGGCTGTTAAACGAAAAGGAACGCGGCTCCAACTCCGGGACGCTCGTACCGCATTCGACACAGGCCAGCTTCCGCGAATACAGTCGCTCCTCGCCATCCACCACAGCGATCAGCACCAGACCATTCGCCAGTTTCGTAGCCGTTTCAATGGAGGCCTCGAGGCGTTTCTCAATGCCGGGTTTCACGAGCAACCGGTCGACGACAACTTCGATCGTGTGATTCCGGCGCTTATCGAGCGCGATCTCTTCATCGAGCGAGCGCAGGTTGCCATCGACGCGAGCCCGAACGAAACCTTGCCGGGCGAGCTTTTCCATTTCCTTCTTAAACTCGCCCTTACGTCCCCGAACAATCGGCGCCATCACCTGAATGCGTTCGTCGGGCCGAAGAGAAAGCACATGGCGCAGAATTTGTTCGGTAGTCTGGCGCGAAATCTCGTTGCCGCAAACCGGACAGTGCGGTATTCCGATTGAGGAATAAAGCAATCGCAAGTAATCGTAGATCTCAGTAATGGTACCGACGGTACTTCTAGGACTCCTGCCGGTAGTCTTCTGATCGATGGAAATCGACGGACTGAGGCCTTCGATGGAATCGACATCCGGGCGTTCCATCTGGTCCAGAAACTGCCGGGCGTAGGCGGAGAGCGTCTCCACATAGCGGCGCTGGCCTTCGGCGTAAATCGTATCGAACGCGAGCGATGACTTGCCAGAGCCGCTGAGCCCCGTAATCACCGTGAGCGTGTTGCGGGGGATGCGGACGCTGATGTTCTTCAGGTTGTGCTGCCGCGCGCCCGAAACTATGATTTCGTTCAGCCTGTGTGTTACTTTAATCACAGCGATTCAGTCCTGATATAAAGAAGGTTTCTTCCGGATCGTTAAATTAAAATGCAACATTGCCCCGCCTGCGGTGGTTTGGGAAGACGCCGGTCCAGGACATTCATTGAACGGTTATTCACACGCGCCAAAGTCTGCTGCACCAGTTGCGGCACTGTCTGGTTTTGGCAACGCTATTTTCTCCAGAAACACGCGTTATGCCCGGAATGCGGTACGACGCGCCTGTCAAAGCTCTCAAAGTACGACCGGATTGACCGCAAGAGTGACAGCTACTTCCGGAAATTCCTGGTAGTGTTTGGGGCATCTATCTACCACTGTACCTTTTGCCGTTTGCAGTTTCGGGATTACCGGGAACTCAACCCGGATCGCAAGTCAAAAGGACAGGGTTAGAACTCGCCGCGCCGCGTTTTCAATATTACCCGCGCGCCCGAGGCCGCGCTTTCAGATGACGATTCAGATTGCGGATATCGACCGTGGCAAACGCCTTGACAGCGTTCTGCACGAGCAACTGCCGCAATTCAGCCGTTCGCGACTGCAGAGCTGGATTCGCGAAGGCAGGGTACTTCTGGATGGCCTGCCTGCCAAGTCTTCCCATACACTGCGCGGCGGCGAAATCGCCGAGGTTACGCCGGGCGACCTGCCTCCGATTCGGGCGGCGGCGGAAGATATCCCGCTCACGGTTCTCTATGAGGACGACAGCGCCATCGTCATCGATAAACCTGCTGGAATGGTGGTCCACGCCGGGGCGGGCGTCCATGACGGGACGCTGGTCAACGCTTTGCTGCATCGTTTCACATCACTTTCCTCCATTGGGGGCGAGTTACGGCCCGGAATCGTTCACCGGCTGGACCGGTTCACCAGCGGCGTGCTGCTGGTGGCAAAACACGATGCGGCGCACCGCGACCTCGCCGCACAGTTCTCATCACGGCAGGTGAAGAAGACCTACCTCACCCTGGTAGAAGGGCGGCTTGAAGGCAAGGGACGCATCGACCAGCCGATCACGCGGGACCCGCGAAATCGCGCGCGCATGACGGCGCGTCTGGCGTTCGGGCGGCCGTCGCTTACGGATTGGGCAGTCCTCGAAAACTTCGCCGACTTTACCTTTCTGATGATTGACCTCGGCACCGGACGCACGCATCAGATACGCGCGCATATGGCATCTATCAATCATCCCGTGGCCGGCGACAAGATGTATGGCGCGGAACCGTCTCCGTGGAACCGCTACTTTTTGCACGCGCACCGACTGGCGTTCCGGAGCCCGGCTACCGGGGAGGTCGTTGTTGTTGCGTCGCCGCTGCCTCCGGATTTGGCGGAGTGGAAGGCGTCGCTGGTTTAGTCCCTGCTTGCAGTAGAGCATAGACGATTTGGAAAGCCGTCTATGCCGGGAGAGTCTGCGACGGCGACGAATGGGTTAAGTCGCGCGTTATCAGGGGGATGCGCGTGGGCAAAATATTTTCTGCGGATGTGTGAGCAGCGGAAGCGCCTGCTCCACAGCTACTTACCCTCGGAAGCCGGCTGGAAAGCCATCTGCGGGCAGGATTGCCCGCCCTCCAATCTGCGCTTGAGGCTATTGTTCAAGGTTCAGCGCATTCCTTAGTTTGCCAGTTGCTTCATTAGGGCGAAGATATCGGTCTCCAGTGGCAGTTTGGGATTGTTTGACAGTGCTGCCTGGCATTCCTTCGCGGCGTCCGTCTTGTTGCCCTGCTGATTCAGCGCCATGGCGTAGTGGTAGTGATAGATGGGATTGTTGGGAGCCTTCTCTGTCAATGTCCTGAATTCGTTGACTGCATCACTGGGCTGGTTTCGCTTGAGATAGATCCAGCCGAGCGTATCGCGGACTTCGAGGAAGTTGGGAAGTTTCTCTTTCGCCGCGTTCGCGTAGGTGAGGGCGAGATCGAGATCGCCGTTGGTTTCTGTCAGCAGATAGGCGAGGTTGTTTAGCGCCAGCGGATTGTTTGGATCGATGGCGATGGCGCGTTCGTAATAAACGCGGGCATGTGAAAGATCATTGCTCGCCTCATACAGGAGCGCCAGGTTGGTATTGACGGACGCACTGTTCGGCAGCAACTTAGCGGCGTTTTCCATCGCCTGAATGGCGCTGGCGAAATCGCCTTTGTAGCGGTATGCTTCGCCGATCCGCGACCAGACGTCGCCGCGTGTCGCGTCATCCGGCGATGCCGCGATAAGACTCTGCAATATTGCGATGGCGTCATCGAACTGCCGGTCTGCAATTTGTTTATTCCCGAGCGTGCGCTGTTCCTCAAAATTGTTGGCCGCGGGCGGGGGAGTTGCCTGCGCCATGAAGCGGGGTTGTGGCGGCGGGGTTAGGGAGGGCTGCGGGGTGAAGGGTTTCGGCAACGCGGGTTGCACATGCGGGACGTAGAAGGCGAAAAGCATGGGCGTTCGCGCGAGACACGCGGTGGCAGCCAGCAGTGCCATCGCCATCGCCGCGCATTGCGTGCGCAGCAGGCCGGTGCGTCCGTTACGGGCGGAATCCAGCAGCAACTCCACACGACGCGTGAGGTGCGACCGGCCGTCGGCGACGTTCGCCGCCGCGAGCGATGTGCGAACTCCGCCGCACATTACTACCGTGCGCGTCAGGCAATCGGCATAGCCTCGCGCGCTCTCCGGAGAACCGACGGCGATATCGTCACATGCGATTTCGCGCTCGAGCTCGATCTGCCTCGTGATCCAGCGGGCCAGCGGATGAAGCGCGAAGACGGCTTCAATGGCGCGCTGGACGAACAGGGCATAATCGTCGCGTCTGGACAAGTGCGCGGCTTCATGCCGTCCGATCTGTTCCAGATCTTTCGCAGTCATGCGGGAGAAGAGTTCCGAGGGAATAAGAATCGTGGGACGAACGGGGCCGGTGGCGACTGGAATGCCGATCTCATCGGAGATGGCCAGGCGAACTCGACGGGTGCTGCCGGAATGGGCCATCCACTGATCAGCGAGGCCATTGCTTTCAAGTGATCTGGCTCGGGCGCTGCGGCGGAAGAGCGCCGCGTAGCTGACGAACATGCGCGCGAGCAGGAGTAAGCTGGCTGCAACCCAAACGACGAGGATTGGACGCAGGGATTGGTTGGCAGGGATGGTGATCGGGAGCGCGAGGGCAGGGTGGGCCTGTGCCTGCGAGGTCTGGTTGGCGACCCACTGAATGTCTCGCACGGGCATGGCGGTGGAGCGTGGCGGCGAGGGAGTTCTCCACGGGATGTAAGCGAGCGGTAGCGCGATGGTGATCGCGAGTACGATCCACCAGATGGCGTAACGGGTCGCGGCGTTCAGACTGCGGCGCGGAGTGAAGCGCAGGATGAGCCATACGGCGAAGATGAGCGCGGCGCTCGACGCCGCTCCATTGATGATTGCCGACCAGAATGTTGTCATTGCATTTCTCCCGCATCAGGAACGACGATAATATCGCCGTCCTGGAGTGTGATATTTTGTTCCACGCGTTTGCCTTCGATGACCTCTTTGTAGTTGAAGGGAATCTTCGTAGCCCCTCGAAGCACGTATATTTTCTGAGATACCGCGTGGGGCTTGAATTCAGACGCCGCAAGGGCGTCGAGAACAGTGGTCTGCTGAATGAGCGGGTACGGTCCCGGCTTCGAAATGGCGCCTACCAGTGTGAACTTCTTACTGTTGTTGCGGAGGAGCTGGACGCCGACGGTTTGAGTATCCGTCGGTTGCCCGGTCTTATCAGCAAGAACGGTGGTTATTATGGCTCGAAGGTCGGGGATCGGCATTCCAGCTGCCTTGATTTCGCCGATGAGGGGCATTGTGAGGTAACCGTCCGGGTCGATGGAATAACTGCCGGAGAGCCGGGGGTCGCTGATGACGGTGATGCCGAGGACGTCGTTGGCTCCGAGGATGTACCTTGGCGCCGGCGGAGGCAATAGAAGACCACCGTGATGTGCCACCATCGGCGCCGGAGTTGATTCTGCCGGAGCGGGTGGTGCGGTCGCTTTCGGCGTTTCCCGTTGCGCTATCAACACCGGGGGCCGGGCGGGTGCAACCTTCGCTGGCACCGGCGGGGTGACAGGCTGCAACGCGATTGGCCCGGCGAACGCCACAAACAATGGTGTATTGGCCAGTTGTCCGCCGAGGCAAACGAGCACCACTGCGATCATCATGCCTCTCACCTTGAGAACACCTGTGCGCGCGTCCCGCTTCCCGCTCAACAGCAGCATCACCCGTTTCGAGAGATGCGAACGGCTGTCCGCCACACTCGCTCCTGCCAGCGAACCGCGAACTCCACCGCAGAGCGCTACGGTCCGGGTGAGGCAATCGGCGTACGAGCGCGCGGTTTCCGTTGACTGGGCAACCATGTCGTCGCAGGCAATTTCCCGCTCGAGATCAATCTGTCGCGTCACAAATCGGACGACTGGATGTGAGGCAAACAAGGCCTCCATGATGCGCTGAAACAGCAGCACTTTGTCATCCCACCGGATGAGGTGCGCCGCCTCATGCCGAACGATTTGGTCCAGATCTTCAGGGCTCAGAGTGTCCATCAACTCCATGGGGATCAGGATGGTCGGCTGTAGCGGTCCCGTTGCAACGGGGATTTTCACTTCGCCGGAAACGGCAAGCCTGATGCGACGTGTTGCGTCGGCGCGCTGACTCAGCCAGGCATCCATGCGCAGGCAGAGATCCGGAGAAGCGTCGGCAGCTCTTTGGCCCCGACGATACAATGCCACGTAACTAACAACGACACGCAGCAGCAGCAAGAGACCGCACGCAATCCATGTGATCAACAGGGGCCGCAGCCAGGGACTTGCGGGAATCTCAACCGGCAACAGCGGGCGGTGAACGGGGGACGCGGCGATCGGCACAGTGACCGGCGCGGCGTCTGGCAAATCTTTGCTTATTGCCATGGCTACCGGCGGCGCTTGGTTCGTCGTATTTGCAACGGGCGTGGGCCTGGCTGGAAATTCCAGGTGAGAGAAGGGCATGCCGAGAGTGACTGTCAGCATGGTGCACCAAATTACGTGGCGGGTCGCCGCATTCAGGATGCTTCGGGGAACGATCGAAAGCATGCACCAGACAACGAATGCCAGCGCGGCGCTGAGCAGTGTCGCGTTCACAATCACGGACCAGAATAAATTCATGGCATTTCCTCCTTCTTCTTCCCTGTATCGCCTGCTTCGATCAAATCGCGCAGCCGCTTCATTTCCGCCGCGCCGATTTTCCGGTCCTCAAACAGACTGGTGACCAGCAATTCCGGGGAGCCTTCAAACAGGCGCTGGAGCAGGTGGGTAATCGCACTCTGGCGAGCTTCGTCGCGCCCGATCAGCGGCTGGTAAGTGAATGCCCTGCCCTCTTTCGTATGGCTGACGTAACCTTTGGTCTCGAGGATACGAAGGGTCGTAATCACGGTGGAATACGCGAGCGCGGGCTTCGTCTTCAATCCATCCAGCACGTCGGCGACGGTCGCCGAGCCTTTCTTCCAGAGAACGTCCATGAGGCGGAGTTCAGCGTCGGTGAAGTGAGGTGATTTCTTTCTGGCCATTTGCGACTCTTTTAATTCCTTAACAGTTCCACTGTACGGCGGCACGAAAGCGGTGTCAAGGGAAATTTTATAGTTTTAGAAGTTACCTCAGGCGAACTGTCCCGATGGCACCCTGGTAAGCTGTAAGGAAACTCCAATGAAGATCACCAAAGTTCGTCCCCTCGTCATGGGCACGCCCTGGCGCAACCTCACATTTCTGGTCCTCGAAACCGACGAAGGCCTCACTGGCGTCGGCGAAGTCCGCATGATCAATAACACCGACGCGCTGCTCGGCTATCTGGCCGAGGCTGCGCCGCGTTACGTCATCGGCAAAGACCCGTTCAATCGCGAACTGATGGTCGATCACATGCGCCGCAATGACTACAGCCGCGCGGGCGAGGTAGCCATGAGCGGCATCGCGCTGGTCGAGATGGCCTGCTGGGACATTGTGGGCAAAGCCCTCAACCAGCCCGTCTACCGGCTGATGGGCGGCGCGGTGCGGCAGAAGATCAAGGCCTACGCGAACGGCTGGTACACGGTGGAGCGCACGCCGGAGGAATTCGCGAAAGCCGCGAAGGCGGTAGTCGCGCGAGGCTATGAAGCCGCGAAGCTGGACCCGTTTGGCTCGGGCTTCTATGAGCTTGACCGCAAGGAGCGGATGCGATCGATCTCGCTCGTGGAAGCGGTGCGTGACGCGGTCGGCCCCGATTTCGATATCTTCGTTGAGATGCATGGCCGCTTTAGTCCCGCAGTCGCTATCGGGCTGGCGCAGGATCTGGAACCTTTCAAGCCGGGCTGGTTTGAAGAGCCGGTGCCGCCGGAAAACCTGGCTGCCCTGAAGAAAGTTGCGAGCGTGATCCACACGCCGATTGCTACTGGTGAACGTATCCATACACGCGTGGAATGCCGTGAGCTGTTCGAACTGCAGGCCTGCGACATTGTGCAGGTGGATATTGGACACTTCGGCGGCATCACGGAAGCGCGCAAGCTGGCGGCGTGGGCGGAATCGTACTACATGTTGACTGCGCCGCACAATGTGGGCGGACCTGTGGCTACCGCTGCGAATCTTCAGCTGGCCGCGTGCACGCCGAATTTCAAAATACAGGAACACTTCAACGATTTCGCCGATGCGTGGGTGAAAGGCGCGGTTACGCAGTACCCGGAAGTGGTGGACGGGTACTTCAGTCTTCCCGAGGCGCCTGGCTTGGGCGTGACGATCAACGAAGATTTTATTAAAGAGCATCCGCGCAAAGAGGTTCACTTCGATCTCTACAAGGAAGACTGGCATAAGCGGGATTCCAGGAAGTAAAAGTCAAAAACTTTTGGCCACGGATGAACACGGATTAACGCCGATAAGGCAGGAACCTAAGCTGTGTACGCGGCCTCGAAATCTGTTTTACAAAACGAACCCGATGGCATTGGCGCGTCCAGAATAGCGTCGAGTTGGGCCATCTCCCTGGGTTTGCTCATGTGAGACAGGTCAGTGCCTGCGTCCGTGGACTCGTTGCGATAGATGCGCTCGGTTTGGAGTTTGCGGAGTTCGGCGGTGCATTTGTGCATGGGGCGGTGGGCCTGGGAGCGGGCTCGATCCACGGAGAGCTGGATTTTGGCGGTGGTGTCGAGTTGCATGGGGTCGGCGTTTGAGTCTGACGAGTCCATGCTCTCTTCCACCAGCCCGCAGCGGCGAAGACGCCGAGTTTGACCGCGTTCTTCGAGGAGGTGGATTTGCCGTCTTCGGTGCGGGGTCCGGTGGACGATTGAGCGTTGATTTCGTTGGCGAGCTGCTGTGCTGGTGATGACATATGTTCTGCCTTTGTGCGGAGTGTGGGGAACGTAAAAAATGAGCGCTCTCCTGACTTAGTTCTAACAGTTGGACGTGGGGCCGGAGTGGGGTAGGGCGGCAAGGTGATGAAAACACTGGGGCGATATATTTTGAGATCTGTGACCGTATGCAGGAGACGACCGTAGATGCCAGGACTGCGCCGCGATCAACCGGCAAGCACAGACCGTGCTGGCATCCGGATCGCGCCAAATCACGATCCGTCGAGGCCAAAGGTTTGACGTACCAGACATACATCAAAATGCTGCTGCAAGAAGCACTCGCGCGCAATCACGCGACGCGATAAGTCCAGCGACACGGTCACCCGATTCGGCTTCGCGCCCAATCCTTATGTCCGGCAAGACCGACGGACATTGGGGACGCTGGCAATGCCCGCCTGGTGCCGTACCGGTGAAATCAGTTCTCCGCGGGAGTTGTATCCGCGTGGTCGATCACCAGCCTTTCGACGGGCGCAGTTGTCTTCTCCACCTTCAGGCCGATCCTCTCCAGAGACGAAGCATAGGTATCGCAATTTGAGGCCACACAGGTTCTCTCGAGCACGAAATGCCATGCTCCCGCGATTCCCGTCCTATCCACAACAGGCAAATTAAAACAACCCTGGGCGCAGGGGACACTCATACGCCGGGCCAGTTGCGCCATGGTCATTTTCAGAAACTCCTCGCGTAGATCGCCATCGGACGTGACCTCAAAACGTACTGGTCCATTCGGCCCGCCCACCGACAGTTGCGTTCTGACTGTATTACTACCGTCCTGACGGACGCTGTTGCAGCCCTGAATATCATCAAACCCGCTTTGGTCGGACCAGCCAGAGCATGTGGTCTGATCTAGATCGCGCGGGGGGGCTAATTTCGAGCCTCCCTTTGCCGTCACCAGCGCAAACACTGGTTCTTCGAGTGCCGTCCGGTGCGCGACCAAATGAAATCGCTCCGCCAGAAGCGCCTTCAGCATTTCAGGAAGCTGATCTTTCGTCGCGCCTTCGGGCATCAGCGCCTGAATGGCAACTCTGGCCTGCGTTGTCCAATCGGGCGCTGCGATTAAATATATTTCCGTTCGATATGCGGCAGCAATAATGGCTTTGACTGTGAAGCCACTGATGCTGGCTCGTGCGCCGGAAAGTGTGACTGTGGCCGCGGGAATTCTATCGGCAATGGCCTTATCCAGGTGCACGGACGCCACTTCAAACTTCGGCTCGGGGCCGGAGGATGCAGGGGGAGATTGTGCGGGGCTTGCCTGCGCAGCGATGAGGCCGAGCAAAACTTGCAGGGCGAACAACGCTCTGTAACGGACCATGCTGAACTCCTTTCAGAGAGTATATGCGGTTCGACAAAAGAACTACGAGCAGGTGGCAATGACGAAATGCTGGCGGCGGGAAGGTTTCCTGATTCCCGAACTGAGACTGCTTGCTTCGGAAATGGGCAGATTGGCAATCCGCCCCGCATTTGAAGCCGCCTCGAAAGGCGGCTGCGGGCTGGATTGCCCGCCCTCCAACGGTAGGTTAGTTCGCCTTCACTACCAGCAACGCCGGAGCATCCCCAAAAAACGCGGGGCGGTGGTAAGTGTAGACGCCCGGCTTGGGGACACCATCCACAGCTTTTTCCCCCGTCCAGGTATTTACCCATTCCACTGTGCCTGAACTTTGAAGGGCCGTGAGATTGACCGTGATCTCCACGCCCTTGGTCCCGCCGGAACCGCTGCCAGGCTTGACGTAAAACGCGTAGACCTGTCCGGGCAACGCCAGGCAAGGTCCGCCTACTGCCAGCTCCGGTTTCGGATCCATGCGCCAGTACGGCAGAACGGAAAGGTTCTCCTTGAGTATCTGGAAACGCGGCATGCCCGGCGGTTCCGGGTCCGGCTTCACCAGGTCCCACGCCGTATTCGAGTAGTAGTAAGCGAAGTAACCGCCGCTCAGATAGACCTCATACGCGCCGCGGACCTGCTCCTGCCAATCGTTCTTCTTCGGATAGGTCGGGAGATCGTCGACGCCACGCTCATAGTAAAGCTCGGAATTAATATAGGGCCACTGGCGCAGATTGCGGTCGAAAATCGCCATCTCCATCCAGTGCTCATGCTCCTGATCGGTGCGGAAGTCGAGGTTCGAATTCCAATCGGCATTCCAGTCGTAGCCGTCATTGTCGTGCGCCGTGGTCAGGCGATGGTAGCCATCGGTGGCGCGCACAAGATCGATGAGACGCCGCTCCAGATTCTTATCTTTTTCGTTGTAAGCTTCTTTTGAAAAATCCCAGACGATGTTGGAGTAGGCCTGATAGCGCGCTGTCACGTAACGGAAGTAGCGGGCCTCATCGGCGCTGCCTGGCTTGGGCCAGTTGACCTGCTTGTTGTAAACCTTCAGCATGACGTTGGCGACGATGCCCTTGTCCTGCAAGGCCTGCATCATGCCGTCGTAGATTTTGAAGAACTCCGGATTGAGCTTTGTGTGGTCGGGCTGCGCGTTGGTGCCGCCGAACACGTAGAGCGGCGCAGGGCCGTAGTCCCACTGGTTGGTGTTGCCTTTCGCCCAACTGGTGTCATAGGCGTAGACGTTCACCAGCACATGGTTGAAGCCGCGCGCATCGATCTGGTCGATGAGGTGATGCATCACTTTGCGGTCGGGGTCCAGCATGTCGGCGCCCCAGAGCCAATCGGCTTCGTAACCCATGAGGAAGTAGTGAGTGCCGTCCTGATAGACGAAGTGGGCGCGATGCAGGGGATCGATGAGCAGCGCTCCGTGAATCGCCTTGTTGGTGTTGGCTGTGGCGGTGATGTTGTCGTCAGCTTGGGCGTTCAGGGCGGAGACCGGAGAGATGGTGCGCATGGTCCACTTACCTACAGCGGTGGGGGCGAAGCGGATCTTCCAGGTGTCGTCACCATCGTAAAAGCCGGGGATTACGATACGGACGCCGCCCGGACCCATGAATTCCGCAGTGAGATCGACGTCGAAAGGATTGCCCGCGACGCCTGCGGCATGGAAACTGAAATCGTGGACGTGGTACTGTTCCACGGTGACTGCAGCCTGACTCACACATACTGCGAGAAAGAGACCAGCCAAGACTTTCATTGCGATGCTCCTGTTTTTGGTGCTACTCATTTACTCACCCCCTGGGCAGGAACGGACAAGTTGACCGTCTGCCCCAGTTTCGCTGCCAAATAGGCGGCTTCCATCACAGCGATCGTCTTCAGATAATCCGTGCCATTCGACTCATACTCCGCGCCGGACGCCATGCAGTCGACAAAATGCCGTTGCAGGAAATAGACGCAATCGCCGGCAAAGTTTTTTCGCTCCCGCGCGTACTCGTAATCGTATCCCACCTGACCGAGCGGTTTCACGCGGATGCGCGACTCTGTATCCATGGTCAAATGCCCACCGGTGCCATCGATTCGTAGTGTCCCGAAGGTATAGCGCGGCGATTCCGCTTCCACTTCGTTATAGCGGTTGGCGTCCCAGATCGCGGTGGCGCCGTTGGCGAATTTCAGAAACAGCTGCCCCGTGTCTTCGCCCTTGATCACCGGATTGAGACGTCGCAGTTGGGCAAACACGCTTTCGACTTCGCCGAGCAGGAAACGGAAGGTATCGATGAAATGCACGCCTGTTTCGTACAGCAGCAGCCGCGGATAATCGCGAAAGAAGGGTTGACGGGCGAGGTAGGCGTCGGGTCCCCAGCCATCGCCCATCCGCATGGTGAACTGCGCGTGCGTGAAGTCGCCGATGGTGCCCGCGTTCAGTATTTCTTTGATGGCTCGGTACCAGGGCTGCCAGCGAAAATTTTCATGCACCATGAAACGCACGCCGGCAGCTGCCGCAGTTTCCACAATCCGTCGACTGGCCTCCAGCGTGGGCGCCAGCGGCTTTTGGCAGATGATGTGGATACCGAGCTTCGCTGCATACTCGCAGATTTCTTCATGTGTGGCGGGCGGCGTGATGATGTCGATGAAGTCGGGTTTTTCGCGATCGATCATCTCCGGCCAATCGGAGTAACAACGGGGCACGCCGTACTGCGTCATCATGGCGCGCGCTTTTTCTTCGTTGAGATCGCAGATCGCGGCTATTTCTACTTCGGGAATGCGCGTCCAGGCCTCGCAGTGAAACGGCGCGAAGTAACCAGCGCCCACGGTCACGCCTTTCAGCTTCACAACGCCACCTCTCGCTCCGGCAATCGCATGTGGAACCAACATACGATGCCGATCACATTCAGCGCAGCCGCGATCACGAAATACGCCGAGGCGCTGCCCGTCAGCTTCTGGAGGTAAGGAAACGCATTGGCGCTGACGAAAGAGCCGATACTACCGAGCATGTTCATGGCGCCCGAAACTCCGCCGGTGTTCTTCCCCGCTATATCGGTGCAGAAGACCCAGCTGGGACTTACTGTCATGTCGGATCCGAATACGGCAAGCGTGAAGAAGAGCACGGCGCCACCGGGTGTTGAAGCGGTGGTTACCAGCAGCAGACCCGCTGCCGCCAGCGTGAAGCCGATCATGGCGGAGGCTCGTCGCGACCATGCGCGCCAGGTGGAGCGATACATCCGATCCACCAGCCATCCCGCAAACCATTGCGAAGTAGCGCCGACGAGCAATGGAATCATGGAATACGACGCGGCCTGGAAATCCGCCAGATGGTACTGCCGTTTCAGATAGGGCAGCATCCAGGAGAGGCAGATGAAGAAAGTGAAGTTACTGGCGAAGTATTGAGTCATCGCCAGGGCC
>CAIKAS010000291.1 GCA_903825445.1 uncultured Acidobacteriia bacterium | reverse complement strand
CCGACCATCACTATTGTGCTGGATACTCCGATCGAGCCAGCCAGCCTGAACAATGGCAGCCTGCTCCTCTACAACTACCCGAGCCAGAACACGACGTATCCGCTCAATGTCGCCCTCTCCGCCGATCAAATGACGATCACGGTAACATTGGCGCCGGGTACGCTCACTTCTGGCCTTGAGTACCAGTTCCGCGTCAACTGGAATGCCCGGTATTACGACTGGGCGGGTAACACAGGCACGAGCTATCTGTATTACTTCACGACCCAGTAGAAACCGCTCGATAATCTAAACATGCAACAGGGCGGATGGCCACGGAGGTCATCCGCCCTGTTTGCTGTTTTCGGGGTCAACGCAGAAACTGGTTACACTGATCGGAACAAGAGCAAGTCCAGGCTGAACGTCACCCGCATCCCATCCGTAGCCGCCCGTGAGCTCATTGGCCGATAAATCGAAAGCCTGACATCCTCCACCGCGGCCGCATCCAGTTCCGCCACAGTCGTCACGCGGCGCTGATCCACCAGTTGAAACTCCTGGCAAAAAGTCTCGACCGTCCGCGCCACCCGATCCCTCCCCGCGCCGCGCAATTCGATCAGATCCTCCGGCGATGGCAGCGCCACCAGCAAACGCCCGTCATCGCGCAACACCCGTCGGAACTCCGGGGCGTTCATCCGCGCGGTGATCGACATCACCAGCGAAAACGAGCTATCCGAGTAAGGCACAAACCGATCGGCATTCGCCACGACCCATTCCGCACCGGGATAACGGCGCGCAGCAGCATCCACGGCCGGAATGGAGATATCCACGCCATGCGCCTCGAAGCCGGCCTCGCGGGCCAGACTGCCCAGGTAGAACCCGTCCCCACAACCGGCATCGAGAACCACATCCCCCGCCGACCCGCAGGCAATCTCTGCAATCCCCCAGAGCAACGGTTCGGTGACGCCGCGATCATGCAACCGGCGTCGCGCCGCAACCGCTTCCGCAGTATCGCCCGGCTGCTTCGACCGCCGATCCTGAGGCTGCAGCAGGTTCACATAGCCGCTGCGGGCAATATCGAACGAGTGCCCCGCCGGGCAAAAGACCCTGCCAGCCTCCCGCGACAGTGGTTGATGGCACTCCCGAACTGAGCAAAGCAGCATTCGTCCGAGTGTAACAACGACGACCTGAGCCGGGAAGAAATCCAACCTATCCACTGCTCTCCAAAGGACTTATCCATCAAAATGGCTCTGTTTTTTCGAATGGCCGAAAACCGGGCGCCGCACCCCAGATCGGCCGTTACCAGGCCCAGCGCTTCCTATCCCCGGCCCAAAGCGTTAAAATCAATGTATTCATCTAATTACCCGTTCCGACTTTTTCCGCGCGGCGCGCGTCTTCATTCAAGGAGCCAGAAATTGAAGTTTCCGGCCGTCCCGGGCCAAACCCGTGGAGCAGAAGACGCGGACCTGATTGCGCGCGTTCGCAAGGGCGACATCGAGGCCTTTAACCTCCTCGTGTCCCGTTGGGAAAAGCGCGTTTTCAACTACCTTCTTCGCCTCACTGGCAACCCGGACGACTCGCTGGACCTGAGTCAGGACGTGTTTTTGAAGGCTTATCAGAACATCCCGAAGCTCGACGACGCCGCGCGGTTCGGCCCCTGGCTGTTCCGCATTGCGCACAACGAGGCCTATTCGCAGTTCCGCAAACGCCGTCCTGAAGTCGCGGCGCCGGAACTGGAAGGCGATGGGAATTTCTTCGAACGGCAGCCCGCGCCCGGTATGGCCATGGATCTGACGCTCGCCGTCTCCGGAGCGCTGAACCGATTGGTGCCGGAGCAGCGTGAGGCGGTGGTTCTGAAGATTTACCAGGGCTTCAAGTTCGAGGAAATGGCGGAGATTCTGGATTGCCCGGTGTCCACTATTAAGTCCCGGCTTTATACCGCCATGGAACTTCTGAAGACCGAACTGACCCCGCGCAGCCCCACCTGGAATGACAAAACAGAGCACGGCAAGACAGGGAATGCCACAAGAGGTACACGATGAATACAAACGATTCCTCCGCCTGCGATCGCGCCGAACTGGTGCGCGATTATGCTTTCGACGAGTTGTCCGCCCCCGAGCGGTTGTCGGTGGAGCAGCATTTGTCGCAATGTTCCGATTGCGCCGCCGAACTCGATCGGCTGCAATTGACCACCGCCGCGCTGCGCATCCTGCCCGAACAGGAAGTGCCGCGGCGGATCGCGTTTGTCTCCGATCACGTACCCGAGCGCGGGTGGTTTGCCGGACTTTGGAACTCGGCGTCCCGCCTCGGTTTCGCCTCCGCGTGCGTGATTGCAGCCGGACTATCCTTCTCGGCGTTCGCCAATTTACACCGCGCCCCAGAAGTACCGACCGTAGTGCAAACGGCCGCAGCCCCGCAACAGCAAAAAATCGACGAGGCGGCAGTGAACAAGGCCGTAGCGCTTGCAGTTAATATTGCAGTGGAAAAGGCCCACGCGGACGATGTCAGAATCACGCAGGCGGCTCTTGCCGAAATCGATAACAAGTATGCGACTCAGCAGCGCAATCTGATGATCGCCATGCAGACGAATCTCGACGAAGTCCGTAAGCGCTCGCAAACTATGGCGCGCTTAAGGTACTCCGACCCGCCCACGGGAGTTGGAAGGTGAAACTGTTTCTCCTAACGGCACTGCTGGCCAGCCACCTCTCAGCCGGCGACGCACCTCGTGTGCCAGTCGAGGCAATCAAGCAGATTGAAGCGTCCACCGACGCCCGCTTTGCCGTCGAACCATGGGATTCTCTCGGAGACACACGCGGATCTTATCTTCCCGGCTACGGCGCAGTTTTCACGTTCGAGATGAGTCTTATCCAGGTTACGCCGATCAGCCCTTTTCACGCCGCGCCCACCCCGGCAGAAATCAAAACCGTCCACGAGCGGAAACTGAAGCAACTCGCAGTCCTGAAATCCACTCTCCGCGAAATGCTCTGCAAAGCCGCGACTTCGCTCTCCACGCTTCCAGGCACGGAACAAATCACGTTCGAGGCCTACCTGTTCAACCAGAGTTATGAAGACCATACCGGATTACCCCACCGTCTCATGATCACCGCCAACCGCCAGAAACTTGTCGACGCCGTTGCGCGCCATGCTTCACAGCAGGAACTGGCGTCGTTGGTTCAGGAACAGGAAGAATAGTGGCTGCGCACACGTCCCCTATCAATTTAGACACATCGGGCACTCCCGTTCCGGCCGAGCCGGTGCGCCTGGGCCAATTACTCATCGACCGCGGGCTCATCGCCACAGAAGATCTGGATCGCGCCCTCGAATTGCAGAAAGAACGTGGCGACAAGCTCGGCCGCATCCTGATTGACATGGGCTATCTGGCCCAACGCGATCTTCTCAATGCGCTCTCCGCTCAACTCGGTCTGCCCGTCGCGACCCTGACAACGCCTCCTTCGGCGCCCGAACTCGAAGGCCTTTCGCCGCGCTTCCTCCGCCAGTCCCTGCTCTTCCCTGTCACCGTGAATGAAGCCGAAGGCACGCTGACGCTCGCCATGGCGGATCCGCTCGATTTCGAAGCCATCAACGCCGTTCAGACGTTCTCGAAACTCGAAGTCCGCCCGCAGCTTGCCGCCGAACAGGACATCCTCGACGCGCTCGACCGCTGCTATAACGAAGGTGACCGTCAGGAAGCCACCATCGGCTTCGCCACCGGCGACGAAGACGATCTGGAGCACTTGCGCGACATGGCGAGCGAAGCGCCCGTGATCCGCCTGGTGAACGCGATGATCGCGCAAGCCATTGAAAAGCGTGCCAGTGATATCCATATTGAGCCGTTTGAGAAAGAATTCCGCATCCGCTTCCGCGTGGATGGCGTGCTCTTCAATCAGGAGCAGCCGCCGCGCGAACTCAAGGCCGCCATCATCTCCCGCCTGAAGCTGATGGCCAAACTCAATATCGCCGAACGCCGCCTGCCGCAGGATGGCCGCATCAAATTGCGAATTCTGGGCCGCGAAGTGGATCTCCGCGTTTCCACGCTGCCGACGCTCTATGGCGAAAGCGTCGTCATGCGTCTGCTCGATCGCTCCGCCGGCGATTTCTACGACCTTCGCCGTCTTGGTTTCGACGATCACATGTTGAACCGGATGGAGCATTTCACTTCCCTGCCCCACGGTATTTTTCTGGTGACAGGCCCCACCGGTAGCGGTAAATCGACCACGCTCTACTCGGCACTTAAGCGCATCAACCTGCCGGATAAGAAAATCATCACCATCGAAGATCCGGTGGAATACCAGATGGACGGCATCAACCAGATCCACGTCAATCCGCAGATCGGCCTGACTTTCGCCGCCGGTATACGCCATATCGTCCGTCAGGATCCCGACGTCATCATGATCGGAGAAATCCGCGATCGCGAAACTGCCGACATCGCTATCCGTTCGGCCCTCACCGGCCACTTCGTTTTCTCCACACTCCACACCAACGATGCGCCCAGCGCAGTAACACGCCTGACCGATATGGGCGTGGAAAACTACCTGATCACTTCCTCCGTGGTGGCCGTTCTCGCGCAGCGACTGGTCCGCCTGATCTGTGCCGATTGCCGCGAAAGCGCTGGCCGCGTACTGAATCCCTGGGGCGAGCATGTCGATGCGTTCCGGGGCCGCGGCTGCGAGACCTGCAACGGTTCCGGTTACAAAGGCCGGGCGGGAATCTTCGAGCTGATGGAACTCAATGAAGAAATCCGCGAACTGATCATGGCCGGCGCCGATGCCAGCAAGCTCACGGACGCCGCCCGTCGCAACGGGATGCATCAATTGCGGGAAGACGGCTGGATGAAGGTGAAGCGCGGCACCACCACGGCGGAAGAAGTTACCCGCGTGACTCAGGAATTCTGATGGCCGCCACAGCTTTTCACTATCGTGCCGTCGGCGTCGATGGCAAACTCCGCACCGGCACCATCTCGGCGGAAACCACGGCGGTGGTGGCGCGCGAACTTCGCCGCCAGGGCCTCACGCCTGTCTATGTGGGGGCTGAAGAGAAGAAATCGCTCAACATCAATCTGCCATCGTTCGGAGGCAATCGACGCCGCGATGTTTTGTTCTTTACGCAGGAGCTTTCGACGCTTCTCAACTCCGGCGTGCCGCTGGATCGCGCGCTCACCATCACCACCGAACTCACCACGCACGCACAATTCAAAACCATCGTCTCCGAAATTCTGCGCTCGATTAAGGGCGGTAAATCGCTGGCCGATTCCCTCGCCCTGCATCCGCAGTATTTCTCGGACCTCTTCATTAATATGGTCCGCGCCGGCGAAGCTTCAGGCAGTCTGGGCGGCATCTTTGAACGGCTTTCCGAATTCGAAAAATCACGCGATCAACTGCGCGGCTACATCATTTCCTCGATGATCTATCCTGCGGTGCTGGCCCTGGTCGGCGCCGGTTCCGTTTTCATCCTGATGGATTTCGTAGTACCCCGCTTCGCCAGCATCTTCGAAGATGGCCGCATGCAGATTCCGACGCCGACGAAGATCATGCTCGATGTCAGCAAAGTAGTGCAGGACTGGTCCTGGCTGGTCGCGCTTGTCGTAGTTTCGGTTGCCGTCGCCTTTCGGCTCTACACGCGCACCGCCGCTGGCCGATTCTGGTGGGATGGTACCCGACTTCGCATTCCGCTGCTGGGCGAAGCCCTGCGCAAGGCCGAAACTTCGCGCTTCGCCCGCGCTATGTCAACACTGGTTGGCAACTCCGTGCCGCTGGTGCAGTCTCTCCACATCTCGGCGGGCATTCTTTACAACACACGCATGGCGAATGCCCTGAAAGAAGTCGCTCAGGGAGTCAAGCGCGGCGAAGGATTGGCGCAGCCTCTGGCACGCACGCATATGTTCCCCGCCCTTGCCTCGCATCTTCTAACGGTTGGTGAGGAAACCGGCAAGCTGGATCTGATGTTCGCGCGCATGGCCGACATCTACGAAGAAGAAACGAGATCCTCTATCAAGCGCTTCACTTCCGCGTTCGAGCCACTTGTGATCCTTGTCATGGGCCTGATTGTGGGAGCGCTTGTGCTCAGTATGCTGATCGCGATCACCAGTATTAACGACGTAGCCATATAAGAAGAAATCCATGAATACCAAACAAATTGACTTCACGCACCATCTCAAACGGCGCCGCAACGCCCGCGCCGGTGTCACCCTCATCGAAATGCTGGTGGTGGTGACGATCATTGCGCTTTTCGCGGCCATCGTCGGACCACGCCTGCTGCATAGGGGCGATCAGGCCCGCGTGGTGGCCGCCAAAGAACAGATCTCTGCCTTTCAGCTCGCGCTCGGCCAGTACAAGCTCGATACCGGAACGTTCCCTACCACCGAGCAGGGTCTTGCCGCACTCCGGCAGCAACCGCAGGGCGTGGAACAGTGGCACGGACCATACCTTACGCGCGACCTGGCTAACGATCCATGGAGCCATCCGTACGTCTACAAGTTTCCGGGTGAGCACGGCGACGAGCCCGACATCATTAGTTACGGAGCCGACGGCCAGCCCGGCGGCACCGACCTGAACACTGACGTCGTGAGCTGGAAATAGCCGCAGGAATGCACAGCACCGGCGAGCCGCGCGCCAGAGAACGCTTTAGCGCCACCAGTGCGTCGTTGCTGACGGGCGCAAGTCGCGGCGTCACCCTCATCGAAATGCTGATCGTGGTCGTCATCATCGGGACCATCGTCAGCCTGTCGTTCCCGTCGCTGACCTCGGGGCTGGCGGGAATCCGCCTCGCATCGTCGTCCAGCGCCGTCGCGAGCTTTCTCACTTCCGCCATGAACACGGTCGAACGGCATGAGCAGGCTGCGGCTATCGTTGTCACACCGAAAGAAAGCCGTCTTGATGTTTTTACCGCAGCCTCCGGCGAAAAGCCCTCTGGCACGTACCGGACGCCGGACAGCATCTCGATCGAAGGGGAAGAACCGCACCGATATCTCCTGTTCCCCGGAGGCGCGTTCCCGCGGATCTCACTCGTGCTCCGGAACGAAAAAGGCGCACGCCGCTCGGTCGAGATCGATCCCGTAACCGCCGTGCCGCAAGTGCACCCGATAGAGGACGCGCCGCGATGAAGACCCCAGGCCGCCCCAGCCGCTTGCCCGCTTCACGCCAGTCAAACCGTCGCGGGGGCTTCACGCTGCTTGAGGTATTGGTCGCCACTGTCATCATGGGCATCGCGGTCACTGGCCTGATCATCGGCCTCACTCAGTCTGTGAAGAACGCAGCGCGCCTGGCCGACTACGACCGAGCCGTGATGCTCGCCCGAACCCGCATGGACGATCTGCTTCTCAACGTGAATCTACCGTTCGATGGTGAACTCGACGGCCAGTTCAGTCTTGCGGAATCCGGTGGGATTCCCAGTGGATGGCGTGCCGCGCTGAAGCCGTACGAAGCGCCTCCGCAGGCAGCGCCTGGCACCGTGATCCTTCAGCAAGTCGCGCTCGAAGTTTGGTGGGAACCGGCGTCGGGTGGCCGCCGCACCATGCAGTTGCAAAGCTATCGGCCGGTGAAAATCCCTCTGCCGCCCACGCCCGAGGGAGGTAGCCGATGAAATTATCGCCGCTTCGCTCGAAATCCGGCGTGACGCTGATTGAAATCCTTATCGCTGTCTCTCTGCTCAGTCTTCTGTCAGTGGGTGTGTTGATTGCCATGCGCATCGGCTTCAACACCATGGACAAGGTGGATACGCGCCTGGTCAGCAACCGTCGCGTGTCTTACGCGCGTCGAATTATTGAAAACGAAATCGCAGGCTATACGTTCACCATGGCGGACTGGCATCCGAAGCCGGAGACCTTCATTCCTGTGCCATTCAACCAGTGGGAACCCCAAACCATGCGCTTCGTTACCTCGTATTCGCTTCAGGACGCATGGCGGGGCCAGCCCCAAATCGCCGCATTTCAGGTGATTCCCGGCGCCGATGGCAAGGGCGTCAGGCTGATCGTAAACGAGACGCCCTACACCGGACCAATGCAGGCCGGGCAGATGATCGCGGCTATCGATACCGACAGTGGTGTTCAGTTCGTGCCCGTAGTTGCAGGCGCGCAGTCTTTCGTCCTCGCGGATCGGCTGGAGTATTGCCGTTTCACCTATCTCGAACCAATACCGGAGCCGCCATTCCAAATCTGGCGGCAGGATTGGATACTGCCACAATTGCTGCCCCAGGGAATTCGAATCGATATGGCACCGCTCAATCCCACGCCATCCGATCTCCACGTTTCCACCGTAACGGCCGCTCTGCACGTCAACCGGACTCCAGGAGTCATTTATGCGGACCAGTAGAACGGACCGATCCAAAGGCTCCGCGCTCCTCACGGTCCTCTGGCTCACGGCCGCGCTCTCGGCTATTGGTTTGGCAGTAGCCAGCAATGTACGGGGCGAGACCGAGCGCACTTCTACAGGTGTCGACGACACGAAAGCCTACTTCATCGCGCGGGGCGCCATCGAACGGGCTGCGTTGCACATCCTGTGGCGCGGCTACGCGGACGAAGCTGGACAATCTCTCTACTATCGGCCCGGACAACCATACATTGCACTTGATTTCCCCACCGCAAGTGTTATTGTCGACGTGATTCCGGAAACGTCCAAACTAAACGCCAACAGCATCAAACCAGACGAATTGTTGCGGCTTCTGACGGCACTGGGAGCCCCGATCGATCGTGCAACCCAAATAACGTCGGCGCTGATCGACTGGCGAACCGCGGTCGACCCGCTACGCCCCAGCCCTTACGACGCCTTTTATCTCAGTCTTTCTCCGTCTTTTCTGCCCCGGCACGCGTCATTGAAAGAGAACGAGGAACTATTGCTGCTCCAGGGCATGACGCACGGTCTGTATTACGGAGAATCGCTCGATGGCTCCCAGGCAGGCCTGCGCGACTGCCTTTCCGTATTCGGCAGCGACTATTCGGTAGACGTGAACTGGGCACAGCCAGCAACCATGCAGGCCATCGGCCTGGCGCCCGAGGATGCACAGGCCATCGTGCAACACCGTACTGAACATCCGATAGCAACTTATCTGGAACTCGCCTCCATCCAACAGGCACTCGGTCCCGTCGGCCAGCGTCTGGCACTTGGTGGTCACAGTATGTTCACGCTGCGTGCGATTGCGCGGATGAAACAACCAGACGGTAAACTCTCCGACCTGCGAAGAACCGTCGCCGCTCTTGTGCAGTTCTCATTTCCCGACAATGGGAAGGGCAAACCGGCCGGCTATCAGGTTCTCAGGTGGTTTGACCGAACATGACGGTCCCGCAACCTATCAACGCACCGCAGGAACCACCCGCACGTTCCGGCGAAGAGACGCCTCAGGTTTCCGCCTGGCGCCGCATTGGCATCTTTGGAACGGGCTTCGGCGTCGCCGTTGCGAATGGCGACCTGGAAGCTGTAATCGTACGCTCCCGCGCATCCGCTTCCACTGTGGTGGCTTCCACTGTGGTGCGCAATTTCGTCGCGCGGCCAGCCGCCGAATGGGGCACCGAACTCTCACAGTTCCTGGCGTCCGCCGGGGAGCCGCATCTGGCGGCTACGCTGATTCTGCCGCGCGAAGATGTCATCGTACGAACACTCCGTCTAAGCGGGGTCGCGGAGAAAGATACGGCCGCCGCGATCGAACTACAACTCGATACCCTCCACCCCTGGGATGAAGAACCGATTGCGTGGGCATGGTGGCGCTTATCGCCGTCCGAGGTGGCAGTCGGCATCGCACGCGAGTCCACGCTCTCGCACTATGAAACTTTGTTCTCGGAAGCGGGCATTCCGATGGCAGCCGTCACTTTCTCCGCGGCTGTCATCCACACGGCGCTGCGTTTGCATCACGTCGCGCCCGCTTCCATCTTTTGTTACACCTGCACGGCGGCGGGCCGCGTGGAAGTTTACGGAGAAAGCGAATCGAAACCCTGCTATTCCGCCGGGTTCGCCATGGCCTCCGAACGCGCCCTCCCGCTGGCCCGCGCCGAACTTCGTCTGCCACACGATTGCGCGACCCTCGAACTGAGCGACGCACTCTCCGCACAGACTCCGGGCGCAGGCGACCGAACGAAGGTGCCGGCCATCGCCTACGCGGCCGCGCTCGCATCCTCCGCGCCTCTTACTTCACGGTTCGCAAACCTGTTGCCGGCAGCACGACGCGCGTCCCACTCGCGCACCCAGTATCTGATTCCCGCGACGCTCGGTGCGTTACTCCTGCTTGCCCTGCTCGCGGTCCTGGTCCTTTTCCCCTGGCTCAACGAGCGGCGTTACGTCGCTGATCTGACTGCCGAACAACACAAACTGCAGCCCAGCGCGCTGCGAGTCCAAACCATCGACAAAACCCTTGCCGCCCACCGCGCGCGTATTGCGTCACTGGACGATTTCCGCCACCGCCCGCAGGCCGATCTGGACGTTCTCAATGAACTGGTCCGCATTTTACCGGATAAAGCGTGGACCAGTTCAATAGAAATCTTTCCCGACTCCGTAGTGATCGCGGGCGAGACGGAGCAGGCCGCGCCGCTGCTGAAGCTGCTTGATTCCTCTCCGCTGTTTCAAAACTCAGAATTCGTGATGTCGGTGACCCACAATGGCCAGACGGATCAGTTCCGTATCAAGAGCATTCGGCGCGGACGCGCGGGGAGGAACACGCCGTGACATTAACTTCCCGTGACCGCCGTTCACTGTTGATTCTGGCTGGTGCGCTCGCAGTGATTGCCGTCCTGAATTTCACGGTTCTCTCGGACAGCACCGCACCGGCGGCGGCGGTGGCTTCACTTGATCCTGTGCAATTGCGTTCACGCGTGGCCCTGCTCCGCCAGACGGCGGCAGCACTTCCGGTTCGCGAAGCCCTCCTCAAACAGAACGACGCCGATCTCGCCGAGCGTGAACGCGGCATCATCCAGGCCGACACGGTCGCGCAGGCACAGGCCGAACTGGTCGAAACGGCCCGACGTGTGGGAAATGCAAATCAACTGGACGTCCGCAGCAGCGATTTCGCCTCACCCAAAGTTTTTGGCGACTACGGCCTTGTCTACGCCGCCGTCACTTTCGACGGTCACATCGAGCAAGTTCTTAACTTTCTGGCGGATCTGACACGAGAGACTGAACTTATCGTGCCTTCCGAAGAACGAATCACGTCCACCAATGCTAAAGAAAAACTGGTGTCCGTGCGCATGGTGCTCTCAGGAGTTGTAGCCAAGAAACTGATTCCGGAGAAGAAAGGGCTGGGTGCGTTCTGATGCCAGCGAAACCGAAGCTCATCGCCCTTAATCTGGCCCTGGCTGCCAGCCTGGCCGCAATACTCTGGCAGGGGCATGCTATGTGGGTGGAAGCCCAGGCCGAACGCCGCGCTACTGTGAACGTTCCTGTTAAGCGCGTCGTGCCACCCCCCATGATCCCGGCCCCCAGGCCTGAAGCGGTGCAGGCCACAAAGTACGCCGATGTGGCAGCGAAGAACCTTTTTTCAAAAGACCGCAATCCAACGGTGATTGTCGATGCTCCAAAAGTGGAGCCGCCGAAGGTGATGCCGCCGTTCCCCGTTGTTTATGGCGTTCTCGGTTTACCCAGCGGAATGAAAGCCATCATGGCCGAACGCGCCGGCTCACAGAGCAGATCCGTCCGCACGGGCGATACTGTCGGCGAGTTTAAGATACTTGCTCTCGATACCCGCAAAGTGACGTTTGAGTGGGACGGCAAACAGCTGGAGAAGAGCCTGGACGATTTGACGGATCGGTCAGGCGTGGCGGCTTCAGGTACTTCGCTGGCAATGTCCGGCCCCGCAGCGCCGCCTCCCCCGCCGTCGCAAGTCACGGCGAACGCGCTTGGCCCCGCAATCGGAACGGACGGAGGAACTCGGGCGTGCAAATCTGACGACAATTCGCCTCTCGGAACGGTCGTCGATGGATACAAGAAAACCGGCTTCGCGTCGCCGTTTGGCATCACGGGCTGCCAATGGACAAAGTGAGACGGACTGGATTCAGCGAACGAAAGGTAAACTACTATGAAGAACGCACTCGTAATACTGGCCATCACGGCGGCAACACTCGCCGGGCAGGCACAGCCAGGCACAGGAACAACCAAAGCTAAGCCAGCCGCAAGAACCACCGCGAAGGCCACTGCTCCCCAGCCCTTGACGATCCCGGCCGACGCACTGCCCGCAGGCAACAGCTCCTATACGTGGACCGACAAACAGGGACAACGCTGGGTATTCGCGAAAACGCCGTTCGGCGTGATGAAGTCGGAAGCTGCCGATATTCCTTCCGATTCATCCGCCTCGCTGGTGGGTGTGAAAGCCACCGACGCCGGTGACAAGGTGCTGTTTGAACATGCCACCCCGTTCGGCCCTGTGAAATGGGAGAAGAATAAGGCTGACCTGAACGAAGACGAACGGAAGCTTCTGGCCACCCAGGCCAGCGCGCAGAACCCGAAGCAGGACTAACAGGAAGCAGCATCAAACGGATTAAAAAATGACCAATGCGAAAAGATTTCCCCGTTACCTGACGGCTTGTGCCGCCGTAATCCTCCTCGGCCTCCCGGCAGTGTCCGTCCTCAACGCTCAGACGCCGCCAGCGGCGCAGGGGGCGGCGGTCGGGGGGCTCAATCTCACCAACGCGTCGCTCCTCGAAGTCATCAACCTCCTCGCCGGCGAACTGAAGATCAGTTACGTCCTCGACGCCAGCATTAAAGGCGGCAGCGTTACTATCAACACCTATGGCGTGGTGCACGAGACGGATCTCCGCTCACTGCTTGAGACCATCCTCCGCATGAACAACCTCGCGATGGTCCAGGAGGGGGATGTTTTTCGCATCGTCCCGGCGGCCAACGTCGCACGCCAGCCGATCGATCCTGTTTCGCAGTCAGATCCTTCTAAGTTCGCGGACGATGAGCATCTGGTCCTGAATCTCGTATTTCTGCGCTACATGACGTCCGGCGAGATGTTGAAGATTCTCGACCCCTTCAAGGGCGATGGCGCTCAGATGACGAGTTACGATCGGGCGAATCTTCTTATCATTCTCGACAATAGCCGCAACATGAAGCGCACGCTGGAACTAATCAACATGTTCGACAGCGACACGTTTGCGGGGCAACGCGTCCGCGCTTACGACATCAAGAATGTGCGCCCGTCCGATATCAAGAAGGACCTCGATCAGGTCTTCAAAGCATACTCCCTTTCTGGCGACGCCAAAACCGGTGGCTCGGTGCAGTTTATCGATCTTGACCGCATCAACGTGATACTGGCCGTCGCTCCCAATCCGGGGGTGTTTACGGAAGTGGAATCGTGGCTGGCTAAGCTGGATATCACTCCAAAGGTCACTTCCGGTACTTCCACCAATCATCGTTATCCGCTGAAGTACCAGCGCGCTGAAGTATTGGGTGCCATCGTCGGACAACTCTACGGCATCCCTGTGAGTAATCCGTTTGGCGGCGCGGGAGGAGGCCTCTACGGCGGAATGCCTGGCAACTCGGGCTACCCGTCGCAGGGCACGGTAGGAGGCGGCGCATTCGGTGGTGGCATGGGCGGTTCGGCCTACGGTGGCGGTTCGGCATTTGGCGGGGGCCAGTATGGCGGTGGGCAATACGGCGGAGGACAATATGGGGGTGGATATGGCGCTTACGGCGGACAGCAGCAACAGTATGCTCCCGCCGCGACACCGTTTAATCAACCTGCAGCAGGTGGCGTGGCCCAGACAGGCATAGCGGGAACCGGAACTGGCGATCAAACGGGAACCTACCTTGGAGCAGCCGCGGGGGGAACCGCTGCCGCAAACCGCCCCAGGATCGTGGCGAACCCGTTCGATAATACGCTGCTAATCCAAAGCACACCGGAACAATGGGAGCAGATTAGCCATTTGCTCGACGACATCGATATCGCACCGCGCCAGGTGCTGATCGACGCCAAGATCTACGAAATCAATCTGTCGGGAACTATGGACGCCGGAGTGGAAGCTTTCCTTCAAAAGCGTGGGGCGACCAACGCGGCCGGCATCACCCAACATCAACTCACGGGCGGGAGTAACCTTGGCCTGGCCCTCTCAGCAGGCACGATGGTGGGGCAGGCGCGCGAGTTGCTCGCAACTTTGCAGGCCAATGAAATGGTATCGAAGTCAAAGGTTCTTTCCGCACCCAGTGTCATCGCGACTGACAGCATTCCAGCCTCCATCACGGTGGGTGATTCTGTGCCTACGCTGAGTTCGCAGGCTGTGAACCCCGGTGTGACATCCAGCGGCAATTCCGTTTTCACGAACACCATCTCCAACGTGAGCACTGGCGTCGGCCTGAATATTCTCGCGCGGGTTAACCCCAGCGGCGTTGTGACAATGGTGATCGATCAAAGTGTAACGTCGCCAACAGCCACGACCAGCAGCAGCATCAACTCACCCTCATTCTCACAGCGAAATGTGAGCACGCAGGTGACAGTGGACGACGGCGATACCATCGCCATCGGCGGCATTATCGATGAATCCACAACCGATTCGATGACAGGTATCCCGTATCTGGACCGCCTTCCCGGAGTAGGCTTCCTGTTCGGATCGAAATCAACCACAAAACAGCGGACAGAACTGATTATCTTCCTGACGCCACACGTAATTTACGATACGCACCATATCTCTGACGCCACGCAGGAGCTGAAAGATAAGGTCAAGGGGCTGCGCAAAGATATGGAAAAGAACCCCTGACGCCCGCTGTTCGCGCGCGTGGAAGCAGTTAGTTGCCCACTCTGCCTGCCAATACCGCTATCGCCGCCACTACACCCGCGCCTATCAATGCGTACATCAACCAGGTCAGCATATCTTTGATGTGCTGACGCTGCCGCTCCTTCGCCTTGCTGGTCTTTTGATGGCTGCGGCGTCGACGACGCTGCGGCTGGGCCTCTTCGTTCCCCGTCAAAATGTTATCCATTTAAACCCGAATGAATTTGATTTAAAGATATACAATATCATCAGCAAGCTGACGATGAAACATCCCATAGCGGATCAGGTCCCGCCCGATGAGTGGACACTGATCCGGGGCGCCCGCCAGTTGCTTACACTGTCTGGGTCCACCGGAGCCCAACGTGGGCCCGCCATGGGCCGCACCGGTGTAATTTCCGATGGCGCGGTTCTGGTGCGCAACGGAATCATTGAGAACGTCGGCACGGCCAGGCAGGTAGAGAATCTGGCGGCCGCGAGAGACGCCCGTGAAATCGACGCCTCCGGCAAGGTCGTCATGCCTGCGTTCGTGAACCCCGATATCGCTCTGGCAGTTCCTCCCCCGGACAGGCGCCCGCGGCATGCTTCACATGAAGCCGATATCCGCCTCATGTCGAGGAAGCGTCTTGATGGGGTTGCCTCATTGATCGCCACGGATCTGGTGAGATATGGCGTACTCACCGCAGGG